>CAWAVB010000002.1:0-123552 GCA_963785415.1 uncultured Acidimicrobiaceae bacterium | reverse complement strand
TCGTTTGCCAGCGACATGGGACCACCTAGCCGCTGGTTTTGCCAGCGGCATGGGACCACCCCCGTTGCCAGTCATGGGACCACCCTGAGCATCCACCACCTCCGGCCGACGAGATATTCGGCTGGGCCTCCGAGGCTGTTTCCGAGGAGGCCTGATGGCGTTCAGGGAGGTATCGGTGGTCCAAATCAAAGAGGCGCTTCGCCGCTGGCTGAAAGGTGAGGGTGAGCGCCCGATCGCCCACGGGATCGGCATCGACCGCAAGACGGCAAGGCGTTACATCTCAGCTGCGATCGAGCTCGGCCTTGACCGCTCAGGTGGCGAGGAGCAGCTCACCGACGAGCTGATCGGCCAGATGGTGGAACGGGTTCGCCCGCACCGGCCCGACGGCCACGGGGAGGCGTGGAGGGTTCTGGCCGCCCAGGAAGACCAGATCACCAAGTGGGTGGACGACGGCCTCACCGTCGTCAAGATCGGGATACTGCTCCATCGCCGCGGGATAGAGGTCCCGCACCGCACCTTGGCGCGCTTTGCCGTCGAGCGCTGTGGTGCCGGCAGGCGCAAGACGACGGTGCGGGTGGACGACCCGCCGCCTGGTGTCGAGTGCCAAGTCGACTTCGGCCGTCTCGGGCTCGTGGCCGACGGCGAGCATCGCCGTGTGTGCTGGGGGCTCATCTTCACGGCGTGCTACAGCCGCCACCAGTTCGTGTGGCCGACGTTTCGCCAGACCACCGAGGAGGTGATCAAGGGCTTCGAGGCGGCCTGGTGGTTCTTCGGCGGGATCTTCCCCGTCGTCATTCCCGACAACATGAGCTCGATCGTCACCGCAGCGGAGAACACCGCCCCTCGCTTCAACGACACGTTCCTCGAGTACGCCCAGGCACGGGGCTTTGTGATCGACGCCGCCCGCGTCGCGACGCCGACCGACAAACCTCGCGTGGAAAGAGTCGTGCCCTACGTGCGGAACAACTTCTTCGCCGGTGAGAGCTTCGTCGACCTCACCGACTGCCGGGAACGTGCCGAGACATGGTGCCAACAGACTGCCGGGATGCGCATCCACGGCACGACCCAGTGCCGGCCCGCCGAGGAGTTCAGGCTCGCCGAGCTCGGCAAACTCCTGGGGCTTCCGGGCACAGCCTTCGACATCCCGCGCTGGTCAGAGCCGAAGGTGCACCGTGACTTCCACGTCGAGGTGGACAAGGCGCTCTACTCGATCCCACACCAGTTCATCGGTCGCCGCGTCAAGGCCAGGCGTGACTCAAAGACCGTGAAGTTCTACTTTCGCGCCGAGCTCATCAAGGTCCATCCGCGAAAGGCCCCTGGTCAGCGCTCGACCGACCCGGCGGACTACCCGACCGGCAAGGAGATCTACGCCACTCGTGACGTCAAGGCGTTGCAGCGCCTGGCGGCCCAGCACGGCGAGGCGGTCGGGCGTTACGCCGAAGCGCTGCTGGACACGCCATTGCCGTGGACCAAGATGCGCCAGGTCTACCGGCTCTTGGGCCTCGTGAAGAAGTGGGGCCCGAGCCGCGTCGAGCTGGCGTGTCGCCGGGCACTTGAGGCCGAGGCGATCGACGTGAACCTCGTGAGCCGCATGCTGGAGCGCGCACGCGAGGACCTCGGACACGAGGCGAGTCCTGCCCACCCCGTCGTCATACAGGGGCGCTTCTCCCGTGACCCGTCGGAGTTCGCGACGACCAAGGAGGCGGGACGATGACGACGATCGCACCGAGCGTCTCTCCAGAGCTGAAGTCGCTCATGAGATCCCTGAAGCTCGGCCGTCTCCTGGACACCTTGCCCGAGCGCCTGGCGCTCGCTCGCAGCCACGAGCTCACCCACATGGAGTTCTTGGAGCAGCTCTTCTCCGACGAGGTGCAACGCCGTGACGGCGACTCGGCCGGTCGTCGGGCGCGGGCGGCCAGGCTGGACCCGACGATGACACTCGAGGCCTGGGACGACACCGCCAAGATCACCTACGACCGGGCGGTGTGGTCAGAGCTCGTGTCGCTGCGCTTTGTCGGCCAGGCGCGCAACGCCTTCATTCTCGGGCCGGTCGGCGTCGGCAAGACGTTCCTTGCCACCGCACTTGGCCACATCGCCTGCCGGCGGCGCGTCGGGGTGCACTTCGAACGGGCTGACCGGTTGCTCAAGAGATTGAAAGCGGCACGTCTCGACGCCAGCTACGACGCTGAGATGCGAAAACTCATCGGAGTCGAGCTCCTCCTGGTCGACGACTTCTGTCTCCAGCACCTCGACGCCGTCGAGACGGCCGACATCTACGAGATCTGCGTCGAAAGGCATCACTGCGCAGCAACGGTGCTGACCTCGAACCGTGACCCGAGCGAATGGCTGGGCTTCATGGCCGACCCGCTGTTGGCCCAGTCCGCGGTCGACCGGCTGAAGAGCGCTGCCTGGGAGCTCGTCATCGAAGGCGAGTCCTACCGTCAGAACGAAAAGCCGGCCATCGGAGCGGACCGAACGGAGACTCTGCCGGCGCGCCGACAACGGCGCACTTGACAAGCGGACCGGCTGCCGGGATCATCTCGCCAGCCGGTCGTTGCGGGGCGCGAGGTGGTCCCATGCTTCTGGCAACGGGGTGGTCCCTTGGGACTGGCAAGCGACAGCGGGGACGTAGCCCAGTTCGTCCAGCACGAGCAGGTCCAACCTCGCGAGCTGGGCCTTCAGCCGCAGGAAGCTCCGCTCGTCCCTCGCCTCGATGAGGGCGGTCACGAGCTCGGTGGTGCGGAAGAAGCGCACCCGGTAGCCGCGCTGGCAGGCCACAGCCGCCAGCGCCGTCGCCAGATGGCTTTTGCCGGTGCCGGGGTTGCCGATCATCAAAAGGTTCTCGCGCTTGTCGATCCACTCACAGCGCGCCAGCTCGGCGACGAGCACCTTGTTCACAGACGGCCGGGCGGTGAAGTCGAAGGACTCGAGCGTCTTCAGGTTCGGGAAGCGAGCCTCTTTCAGCCGTCGCTCGGCCGAGTGTGAATGCTGATCCAAAAGGGGAGCGCGCGCCGGTCGAAAACGGGAGCACTTTGAGCTTGAAGCTACTTGGTGATCGGAGCTTGGTCGACAGGCTGGCCGCCTGAGAGATCGGCTGATTGCTTGGCTCGTCGAGTTCGGGCCTTGGCGTCCTGGAGCCGGTAGCTCTCGCCCTTGGTCTCGATGATGTTGCAGCGGTGGGTGAGCCGGTCGAGTGTCGCCCCGGTGAGGCGTTCGGAGCCGAGGACCTCTGTCCAGGATTCGAAGGGGAGGTTGCTCGTCACGATCAGGCTCGTGCGCTCATAGGCGGTCGAGATGACGTCGAACAGCAGCTCGGCGCCGACCTTGGAGGCCGGGACGTAGCCCAGTTCGTCAAGGACCAAGAGGTCCAACCTCGCGAGCTGGCCCTTGAGCCTGAGAAAGGTGCGCTCGTCTCTTGCCTCGATGAGGGCGGTCACGAGCTCGGTGGTGCGAAAGAAGCGGACCTTGTAGCCCTTGTGGCAGGCCTGGACGGCGAGCGCCGTGGCGAGGTGACTCTTCCCCGTGCCGGGGTTGCCCACCATGATCACGTTCTCGCGCTTGTCGATGTACTCACAGCGCGCCAACTCGGCGATCAGCATCTTGTTGACCGACGGGCGAGCCGCGAAGTCGAAACTCTCGAGGGTCTTCAGCGTCGGGAACCGTGCCGCCTTGAGGCGTCGTTCGGCTGAGCGCTTCTCCCGGTCCAACAGTTCGAGCTCCAAGAGCTGCAACAGGTAGCTCAGGTGGTCGACGTTGTCGGCGGCCGCCTGTTTGGCCACCTTCTCGCACTCGGCACCGATGGTCGGCAGCCGGAGGGCCTTCAGGTGATGGTGCAATAACACGACGGACTTGGTCTCCAAACTCTTCACGGTGGTGTTTCCTTTCTCTTGATGGCGCGATCTGCGCCGAGGGCGTGGGCCTCAGGCCCCGATCTCGGTGAGCGCCCGGTAGGCCCCGAGGTCGGGGGCCTCGACGGCGACGGCCTTCAGGTGCGGGAGTCCGTCGAGGCTGAACAGCCCGACCGGGGTCTCCTTTGAATGGGTGAGGATGAGCCCGATGGCGTCCGAACCGGTCGCCCCGATCGAGAGCGCCTGTTCGACAGCTCCGGTCAGTTCCTTTAACGTCGCCGATTCCATGAGGCGAAGCACCTTGATGTACTCACGGGTCCCCGCCGAGCCGAGGTAGGCCTCGAGGCGCCGGCGCAGCACCGAGAAGCACGCGGGGAGCTCCCAGCCCTCGAGCGGGCGGGCGACGTCCAAGGCACCGGGCTTTCGTTCCAAGAGGGCCAGGTAGTGACAGGGGTCGAAGCTGACCTGCTCTTTCGACCAACATCGCGGGTGGGTGGCCACGACCTCGGTGCCACAGAGCAAGCGGACCTCTTCGATCCCGCCAAGGGCGGTGACGTCGTGATGGGCGAAGGCAGTCGGCACCGAGTAGTCGTTGCGGTCGAATCTCACGAGCGACAGTGAGTTGGCGGCGCGCTGTTCGACTCTTCGCGCCTCGAAGGACTCAGCCGGGAGCGCCAACATCGCAGCCTGGTCGATAACGAGGCGCTCTGCTTTTGTCTCGGGCTTTCCCCGGACCCGGCGGAACAGATCGGCATAACAGCACCCGGCGAGGTACTCGTTCATCTCGGCGAAAGAGGAGAACCTCGGCACCGGGACGAGCAGGTTCCGCCTCGCGTAGCCGACGTGGGTCTCCACGTGGCCCTTCTCGTTGCCCCGCCCGACCCGGCAGAAGTGGTGGCCGAAGAGGAAGTGGCTCTCGAGCCGCAGGAACTCGGTGGTGAGCTCGCGCTCGCGTCCCATCACCTTCTTGACCGCGATCGAGGTGTTGTCATAGCTGGTGCGCACCGGCACGCCACCGAAGAACTCAAAGGCGGCGACGTGGCCGGCCTGGAAGGTCTCGGTGCACTCGCGGGGATAAGCCGAGACGAAGTAGGCGTCCGAGTAGGGCAGCGTCATCACCGCCAGCGCGGCCTTCACCTCGACGCCCGCGATCACCACCGTTGCCTCGCCAAAGTCGAACTGGGCGTGTCCCGGCGGGTGCGAGAGCGGGACGAAGACCTCCCTGGAGTAGTGCTTGGACCTGGACACGGCCCTTCTCACCTGGGAGGAGCAGCCCATGTAGCCGTATTCGTCTCTGAGGCGCTCATAGATGCGTTTGGCCGTGTGGCGTTGCTTTGGCGGTGCGGTCTTGTCGGACTCCAGGATCTCGTCGATCACCGGAAGGAACTGACCGAGCATCGGCTTCGGGCGAGTGGTCCTCTGGCGATAGCCGGGCGGTTCGGCGTTGGCCAGGATCTTCTCGAGTGTCCGAGCGCTGACCTGGTAGTCCCTTCGGATCGAGCGCTTCGAAGCGCCCTCCACGAGCACCTTGCGCCGGATCTCTGTCCACATCTCCATGTCGGTGTGCACCCTTCTCCCGTCTCCTCGCCCAGCTCCAGGCGAGAAGCCTGAGGGCTGGGGCGAGCAAGACCAGGGATGGTCAGGTGCTCCCCTTTTCGATCAGCGCGTTCTGAGTCTCAGGTGCTCCCCTTTTGGATCAGCGTTTACAGCTTCGGTGCTCAGCACCGTCACCGACCCGTCCGGGCGGACCTTCACCTTCTCCTACGAGACCGAGACGATCGGCGGGACGAGTTACGCGTTCGTCTCCGAGCTCACCGATCCCGGCAGTCGAACCGTCCAGTACGGCTACGACTCGAACGGCGACCTCACCTCGGTGACCGACCTCGGCGGAGGCGTCACCCACTACGCCTACGACGCCGAGCACCGGCTCACCTCCGTCAAGGACCCGCTGGGCGACACGACGACCTACGTCTTCAACAACGCCAACCAGGTCGTCTCCGAGACCGACCCGTTGAGTCGCGTGACAACGTGGGCCTATAGCGAGGACACGACCGGGACCGGGACGACGACGATCACCGACCCCCTCGGTATCGTCACCCAACAGGGCTTCACCGACGGCGAGCTCACTTCGATAACCGACGCCTACGGAACTGCGTCGGTGGCGACGACCACGTACAGCTACTCGGGGAACACCGGGGGAACGAAGGTCGTCACCGATCCCGACGGGCACGTCTGGATCTACGACTACGACGCCAACGGGAACCTTCTCCGCAGCACGAACCCGCTCGGCGCAAGCTGGAGCTATGCGTACAACCCGCTGAACGAGGAGACCGCGGCCGTGAGCCCGCTCGGTGGTGTCACGGTAAAGACCTACGACTCCGACGGGAACTTGACTTCGACCGAGGTTCCACAGCCGAACGGTTCGGTCGCGACGACGAGCTACCTCTACTCCGACTCGGACAACCCCGGCCTTGTGACCTCGTCGACGGATGCTCTCGGCAACACGACGACCTATACCTACGACTCCCACGGGGGTCTCGCCTCGGTGACCGACCCCTCGGGCAACGAGACGACCTACACCTACAACGTCCTCGGCGAGAAGACCTCGCTGGTCTCCCCGCGGGGCAACGTCACGGGCGGTTCTCCCTCCTCGTTCACGACCGACTACACCTACGACTCCTACGGCAACCTCACCGAGACGACCGACCCGCTCGGGCACTCGACGTACGCCACCTACGACGACCTCGGTGACCGGCTCACCTCGACCGACCAGAACGGCAACGAGACGACCTATACCTACGACGCCGACCACGAGCTCACCGGAGTGGCGGAGCCCGGGGGGAGCTGCTCGGGAACGGTGAGCCTCTGCACGAGCTACGCCTACAACGCCGACGGCGAGAAGACCTCGATGACCGACGCCAACGGGAAGACGACGGACTACGGCTACAGCCCACTCCGTGAACTGACCTCATCGACCGACCCGAACGACCACGACACGACCTACACCTACGACGCCGTCGGCAACGAGCTCACCATGACCGACCCGGACGGGGACGAGACGACCTTCATCTACAACGCAGCGAACGAGCTCACCTCGGAGACCGAGGGCTACGGCACGCCCGCGGCCGTCACCCTCTCCTACACCTACGACGCCGACGGGAACAAGACGAGCTATGCGGACGGCGCCGACGACACCACGACGTACACTTACGACGCCCTCGACCAGCTGACGTCGACGACCGATCCCTTGTCGAATGTGACGGCCTATACCTACGACGCCGACGGGCGCACCTCGACGGTGACCAACCCGGACGGGAAGGTGCAGACGGACACCTATTACGGCACCGGCGAGTTCGACGAGGTCAGCTACTCGGACGGGTCGACCCACTCGGCTACCTACACCTACAACCCCGACGACGAGGTGGCGACGATGAGCGACGCCTCGGGGACCTCGACCTACACCTACGACGACGCCGATCGCCTCACCTCCTACGAGAACGGGGCCGGGGCGACCGTTTCTTACACCTACGACGCGGCGGGCAACGTGACTGCCCTCACATACCCGAACTCGAGCTCGGTCACCTACCGCTACAACGCGCTCGAGGAGATGACCTCCGTGACGGACTGGAACTCCAACGAGACCCAGTTCGGCTACGACGCAGACGGCGACCTCACCTCGGTCACCTTCCCGAACAGCATCTCGACCGTCGTCACCTACGACAGCGCCGACCAGCTCTCCTCGATCACCGACACGGACACCTCCACGTCGACGACGGTCGCCTCGATGAGCTACACCCGTGACGACGACAACTTGGTCACCGCCGAGAGCGACACCGGGCTGCCCGCTGCCCCGGGCAGCTTCAGCTACAACTCGCTCCACGAGCTCACCGCGGCGGCGGCGTCGAGCTTCACCTACAACTCGGCGGAGGACCTGACGACGGCGCCGAACGGTGCGACCCAGGGCTTCAACGCCGACGACGAGACCTGCTTCGCCGGCTCGGGTTCCGGGACCTGCGCCAGCCCGCCGTCCGGCGCGACGACCTACGGCTACTCCAACGAGGGCAACCGCACGGCGACGACCCCGTCGTCGGGTACCTCCTCCACCTACGGCTACGACGAGGCGAACGACCTCACCTCGGTCACGCCTTCCTCGGGGAATGCGACCTCCTACGTCTACGACGGGGACGGACTGCTCCAGTCGGAGACGACCGGTTCCGCGACGACGGCCTACACCTGGAACGTCGAGGGTTCGGTGCCGCTGCTGATGGACGACGGGACCAACTACTACATCTACGGACCGACCGGGACGACGCCGGTCGAGCAGATCAACGTCTCCTCGGGCGCTCCGAGCTACTTGTTCAGCGACCAGCTCGGCTCGGTGCGTGCCATCACGAACTCGAGCGGCACGGTGACCGGCACGTTCTCCTACGACGCCTGGGGCAACCTCACCGGCTCGACGGGATCGACGACGACGCCGTTCGGCATCGCCGGCGCCTACTTCGACCCCTCGAACGGCCTCTACTACCTCCGGGCCAGGTGGTATGACGCGGGGACGGGGCAGTTCATGAGCCTCGACCCGCAAGTGGCGACGACGCTACAGCCGTATTCGTACGTGGGGAACAACCCCGTCAATGCGAGGGACCCCAACGGAAGGTGCGTGCCCGGGCTCGGGCTCCTTTGCAAGGCGGTGCACGCCACAGCCCATTTGGCGGACAAGGTTCGGCATACCGCTGCAGAAATTAACGACGCGGCGAGCAATGGAATCAATGATGTGGCGACCAAAGTTGTAAATTCCAATCCTGTTACGAAAGCTTTGAATAATGCGGTAGCTAACAGCACGATCGCTTTGTGCGGCGATGCAGCGGGCGGGTTCGGTTACGGATTCATCGGCACAGCGTGCGTCGGCGAGTCTGGAGGCACGCCGATGGCATCGTTCACCTTTGGGGCAGGAGGCGAGACTCCGTCTGTATCGGCTGGAGTCGGTCTTGAGGTGAGCAACGCTTCATCCCCCGAGCAGCTCCGCGGCTGGTTTGGTTATGGCGGTGGATCTACCCTCACTGGTCCGTCGGTTGGTGCAAATGGATCTCTTGGTGACTCTGCGCAGAACGAGGGGGTTTGGACCGTTGAACCGGAGGTTGGACTGGGTTTGTTGCCAATACTACCCATGCCTGTTGAGTTTCATGCCGGAGTTTCATATACTTGGACGACACCATGACGGCGCGATTTCAGGTCATCGGTATGGCGACAGCGCCAATACCCCGATTGAGGTGGGCAAGTGTGTCTTGGCCGCTAGCCGTGCTCGCGCTTGACACGTCGGCTGCGACGATCAGCTTTAGGTGGCCATGGGTAAAGCGACTTGTAATGATAATGACCCTTAATGGAAAGTCCGGGGGCAACTCGTCACCAACACTCTGGTGGTCGGCTCGGACGGAGGAAATGTCGCTGATCCTACTTGGGAACCGCAGCTTCATCATCAAATCGAGCAGCCAGGGAGACTGCAGATTTGTCGTCAACTCGCGAGCTGCTATGTCATCGATCGAGGAACATCTGAGCACTTGGGGAGTGCCCGTTCAGCGGGTTCGATCGAGCATGCTTGCAACGTTCGGAATGCAAAGATCACGGTAGCCGGCTGTGCGTTGCCGGTGCCAGACCCGTTTTTCCGGACAGGTCAGCTGTGTTTGATCATTCCGCGAGATGCTCGTTGGCATTGTCCACGGACACGACGGGCCACCTGAGTTCCAGGCACCGCGCATAGACCGCACCGGCCACAGATACAGCGGCCCATGTCTTCACGAGATTCTCACCTGAGCCGTCGCCGCGATGAGCTACACCCGTGACGACGACAACCTGATCACCGCAGAGAGCGACACCGGGCTGCCCGCTGCCCCGGGCAGCTTCAGCTACAACTCGCTCCACGAGCTCACCGCGGCGGCGGCGTCGAGCTTCACCTACAACTCGGCGGAGGACCTGACGACGGCGCCGAACGGTGCGACCCAGGGCTTCAACGCCGACGACGAGACCTGCTTCGCCGGCTCGGGTTCCGGGACCTGCGCCAGCCCGCCGTCCGGCGCGACGACCTACGGCTACTCCAACGAGGGCAACCGCACGGCGACGACCCCGTCGTCGGGTACCTCCTCCACCTACGGCTACGACGAGGCGAACGACCTCACCTCGGTCACCCCCTCGTCGGGCGGCGCGACCTCCTACGTCTACGACGGGGACGGACTGCTCCAGTCGGAGACGACCGGTTCCGCGACGACGGCCTACACCTGGAACGTCGAGGGCTCGGTGCCGCTGCTGCTCGAGGACGCGACGAGCTACTACCTCTACGGACCGACCGGGACGACGCCCGTTGAGCAGATCAGCATTTCCTCGGGCGCTCCGAGCTACCTGTTCAGGGACCAGCTCGGCTCGGTGCGTGCCATCACGAACTCGAGCGGCACGGTGACCGGCACCTTCTCCTACGACGCCTGGGGCAACCTCACCGGTTCGACGGGATCGGCGACCACGCCGTTCGGCTTCGCCGGCGCCTACCTCGACCCGTCGAACGGCCTCTACTACCTCCGGGCCCGGTGGTATGACGCGGGGACGGGGCAATTCATGTCTGAGAATGTCAACCCAATTTGGCCCCACCGTGCTCACCGGAGTTGGCCCCACCTGATTCGTTGCTTCGCGGCGAACCCTCCGCCTGGTGCGGCCGCGTAGCGTTGAGGGTGTGCCCGGTGAGCCGAACGTGTTCTGGATGCGGATCGCCCTGTTGGACCATGAGCCCGAGATCTGGCGGCGGCTGCTCGTGCCCGGGTCGGTCCGGCTCGACAAGCTGCACCTGATCTTCCAGACGGCGATGGGGTGGACGAACAGCCACCTCCACCAGTTCAGGATGAGCAACGCGCTCTATGGGATGCACGTCGAAGAGTGGGACGACGACGAGCTCCACGAGATCGAGTACACGCTCGCCGAGGTGGTCCGCCCCGGTGGCGAGTTCCTCTATGACTATGACTTCGGCGACTCCTGGAAGCACCAGGTGGTCGTCGAGCACGCGTCGAGGACCCGGCCGGTGTTGAAGTTCGCCGTCTGCACCGAGGGTGCTCGGGCCTGTCCGCCCGAAGACGTCGGTGGGACGGGTGGCTATGCCCAGTTGCTCGAGGCGCTTCGCGATCCACGCCACGAAGAGCACGAGGAGTATCGGACCTGGGTCGGAGAGGACTTCGATCCGGGGTTGTTCGATCTGGCGCAGGTGAACGCGGCGCTCCAGCGGATCCGCTGATCAGCGGGACCGCTTCGCCCGGGTTGCGCGGAGGCGGTAGCTGTCCGATCCCGTCTCGACGATGTGGGCGCCGAAGGTCACCCGGTCGACGATCGCCGCGACGAGCCGTGCGTCGGTGACGACCTGGCCCCACTCCGAGAACGGCAAGTTCGAGGCGATCGCGATCGAGGCCCGCTCCTCGCGTTCGGTGAGGATCTGGAACAGCAGCTCCGCGCCCCTGGCGTCGAAGGCGACGTAACCGAGCTCGTCCAAGAGCAAGAGGTCGAGCCGGCCGTAGCGGGCGATGAGTCGGGAGAGACGACGTTCGTCCTGGGCCTCGGCGAGCTCGTTCACGAGTCCGGCACAGGTGACGTAGCGGACGCGCCTTCCCTCCTCGCAGGCACAGATCCCCGTCCCGATCAGCAGGTGCGACTTGCCGGTGCCCGAGTCGCCGAGGAACACGACCGGTTCGCCGCGTTCGAGGAACGACAGCGACGACAACAGGGCGATCGTCTCCGCACCGACGGACTTCGACGCGGCGAGGTCGAACTCCGAGAGGCGCTTTTGGCGCGGGAAGCGCGCCTCGGCGATCCGGCGCTCGCGGCGGTGGGCATTGCGCTCGTCGACCTCCGCGCAGAGCACGTCGGCGAGGTAAGGGAGGTGGCCGACGCGTTCGCGCGTCGCCTGCTCGGCGAGGCGAGGGGCCTCGGAGCGCACGACGGGAAGGCGGAGGTCCCGGGTCGCGGCGCCGATCGCGGCCAGCGCCGCCTGGTCGGACAGCTTGGTCATGAGCTCTCCTCCAACAAGGTGTCGTAGGCCTGCAGGGTGGGGGCGGGCCGGTCGAAGCGGCTGAGCGCGCCGATCGCGACGACGACGCCGGACCGGTCGTCCGCGGCGCGGCGCGCCTCGACGATCACGACCTCGGGGTCGACCGATCCGATGCCGAGGGCCCGCTCGATGCCGGAGATGACCGCAGCCCTTGGCAAGTTGCGGTGCGCGAGGAGAACGCCGATGAGCGCCCGCGTCCCTGCCGCGTCGCCGAGCCGGCGCCGCGCCTCAGACCAGAAGCGCTCATGGAGCGCGGTGAACGCGCCCGACGCCCGGGCCTGGTCGAGGGCGGTCGCCCCGGGGAACGCTCCGGGCTTGCGCTCGAGGACCTCGAGGTAGTGGTCCAGAGTCAGGGACTCGGCGCCCTTGGCCATCAGCCGCTCGTGACGGGCGACGAGCGCTCCGCCGTCGTAGGCCTCGACGAACGACGCCGAGAGCCGGACCTCGAGGCGCCGGCCGACGAGGCGAGCCGGGGCGGAGTAGAAGCGCTGGCGGACGCAGATCCTCGAGCGCTGGTCGACCCGGCACCGCAGGGGCAGCGCGGTGTCGAAGCGATCGGTCGGCAGTGGCAGGAAGAAGGCGAGCTCCTCGCGCGCGTGCTCGGCGACGCTCACCTTGCGCCCGAGCAGGTGGCGGCCGTCGTCGAGGTCGTCGGCCAGCGCCACCAGCCTGTTCAACTCGGCGAGGCTCGAGACATTCGGCACCGGGACGAGGTGTCGGCGGCGGAACCGGCCGACCTCGCCCTCGACGCCGCCCTTCTCGTGCGCGCCCTCGACGCCGGGGATGCAGAAGAAGCTGTCGAAGCCGTAGTGAGAGCGGAGCGCGACAAAGCGGGCGGCTTCCAGCCGGTCCCGACCGCGCAGCACCTTGATGACCGCGGGCTTCAGGTTGTCGTAGCGGATGCGCCGGGGCACGCCACCGAACCGTTCGAACGCGCCGACGTGGCCGTCGAGGAACACCTCCTGGGTCTCGCCGGCGTAGACACGGTGGAACGCCCGGCCCGAGGCGGACAGCCGCATCACGAAGAGATGGCCGGTGACGAGCTTGCCGTTGCAGACGAAGCTCACCTGCCCGAAGTCGACCTCGGCCTCCTCGCCGGGTGGGTGGATCTGCGGCACCTTGACCTCGGCGAGCGCGACGGGCCGCTTCCGCCTCGCCTGCGCGACGTAGCGGCGGACGGTCGACTCGCCCACCTCCGCCCCGAGTTCTTCAACGAGGCGCTGGAAGACTCGTCGGGCGGTGTGGCGCTGCTTTCTCGGCGCGGACTCGTCCTCCGCGAGCCAGCGGTCGATCGTCGCCTTCCAGGGATCGAGCGCCGGCGACGGGTGCACCGCCGACTTTCGCGGCGGAGGGATCGGCGATGCCAGCGCCTGGCGCACCGCTCTTCGATGCACACCGAACCGATTCGCGAGTGCTCGGATGCCGAGCCCCTCGCGGTCGTGCGCCTTGCGGATTTCCTCGAACAGCTCCACCCGTGACCTCGTCATCCGCCCAGATTCGGCGCACCGACCGCGATGGTGGTGGACCCTGGCGGAGGCACTCTGGGTGGGGCCAGATCAGGTGAGCACGACCGTCAGAAGTGGGGCCAGACCAGATGAGCACACTCATCATGTCGCTCGACCCGAAGGTGGCGACGACGCTCGAGCCGTATCAGTACGTGGGGAACGACCCGTTGAATGAGACCGATCCCACGGGTGAGTGCATTGCCGGGGCGGGAGGCGGCTGTGTCGCAATTCCGAAGCCCAAGCCCAAGCCGAAGCGCGGATCCGAAGCAGCCACCGAGGCAGCGGTTGCCGCTGCGATCCAAGCCGCAGATCAACAAGCGTCTGACGCCGCAGCACAGGCTCAGGCGGCAGAGGCAGCACAAGCTTCGCACGTGTCAACCCCAGCCGGGGCAGTGGTTCTGTCTTCCACCCAGATCACAAATGGCGAGATCGTCGAGGCTGCGGGGCTGAGCGCGGGGCTTACGAGCAACCAAGCGCTTCAACTGGTTGGTGTCGCGTATCAGGAGGCGAGTCTCGTCCCTACGACCGTTCGGCCCTCCAACGGCGCCTGTGGACTGTTCCAGCTTCTTTATTCGAGCTATCAAGCAACTGCTGCTGCGCGGGGAGGGTGTAAGAATCCGATTGCGAACACGAGCGTTTTGCTCCCAAATTATGTCTCGTATTTTGCGACGCATCCCAATGCGGCGGAGGGAGCCGCCGCGGCATGGGTGGAGCAGAACTCGACGTCGCCTACGCTGGCGTCGGAATACGCGGCCAACCTGAGCTGGCTAGGCGAATACTTCAATGGGTAGGAGAGACTAGCGATGAAACGCGACGGAATCGGCATTTCTTTGTTGTTCAAGAGGCGACTAGTTGTGCTTGTGCTGACTGCGGTTGTCCTATTTGCTGGATTATGGACAAGTACATTTGCTGCGGCCGCTCCTCAAGCTTCGCCAAGGGCTCCCGTCCTTTCTCAACAGGGTAAGTTGCTGTGGAACTTTGAGTCACTCTTAGCTCAAACATTCGGGAACAAGCAGCCTTATGCATCGGGCAAGTTGAATGTTTCAGAGAACTTTTCTTGCGCCGGATCGTGCGGCCCTTTAAGCACGTATAGTGCCTACACGTATACCTTCGTTGACCTAGGGAAATCTTCTATGAAGATATCGAATGCTGATATCTCGAAGGACAGCTTCGGTAACTACCCCGTCCCTGTCTTGATACGCGGGAAAGCCATCACGTGCAATTCCGCTGGAACGGAGTTTCTTGTGATCAACCGGGCGGACACGTCCTTCACGCTGATGTGCGCAGCGCCGTTGACCACTTAGATAGCTCGTACGCGGATTTGCAATATCTTGTCCGGAGGGTGCAGACGCACGTACCGCGTTTGAAACGGCTTGGGTAAAGCCATTCTTCTCACTCTATAAGTGAGGCAAGGAATGCTCGAGGAGTACCAGCGAACCCTCATCGTCCAGATGAATGATGAGATCGATGGATTTGAGAACGGCTCAATTAGTTTGGGCGAGCTAGTGGATCGAATCAGAGGGTTGTGCAGCGCAGCCGACATCTCTAATCACGATTTAAGGTGTCATTCGAAACGGCCTGGGTGGAGCTTGACTACCAGAAGGAATTAAGGACTGAGAGGTGGGCCCCGGTGCGAAGGGCGACGGAAGAAGGGCTACGAGAGGCCGTGCTTGCGATCAGGGACTGGATATTCGAAATGGCATGTAAGGGTGACGGAGCCTGAGCTAGTTTCCCGGGCACCGACGATGTGGCGATCATTCGCCTCGGAGAACAGTCGCGAGTTCCGAAAGATGATCCGCGAGGAAGGCTGGCCTGTGGGGGTATCGCTACTGGGTTATGGAGGCAGTCATGTTCTGTTCCCAATGTGGCAATTCCGTCGCCGAGGGTTCCCGGTTCTGCTCGAGCTGCGGGACTGCTGTGGCTGGCTCGGCGACGTCGAGCGGTGCCGCGTCAGCTGGCGTTCAGGGCCCGTCACCGGCTGTCGGTAAGACCTTCGGGCACGAATCGAATCCGACGTTTAGGTTCGATGTCAGGCGCTGGGGACTAGGTGTGAATGCCGATCGAAAAGGGGCGCGCGCGCCGGTCGAAAACGGGAGCACTTTGAGCTTGAAGTTACTTGGTGATTTGAGCTTGGTCCACAGGCTGGCGGCCTGAGAGATCGGTTGTCGGCTTGGCGCGCCGGGCTCGGGCCTTGGCGTCTTGGAGCCGGTAGCTCTCGCCCTTGGTCTCGATGATGTTGCAGCGGTGCGTGAGCCGGTCGAGGGTCGCGCCGGTGAGGCGCTCGGAGCCAAGAACTTCTGTCCAGGACTCGAATGGCAGATTGCTCGTGACGATCAGGCTCGTGCGCTCATACGCCGTCGAGATGACGTCGAAGAGCAGTTCGGCGCCGACCTTGGAAGCAGGGACGTATCCGAGTTCGTCAAGGACGAGGAGGTCCAGTCTCGCGAGCTGTCCCTTCAGCCTGAGGAATGTCCGCTCGTCTCTTGCCTCGATGAGGGCGGTCACGAGCTCGGTGGTGCGGAAGAACCGGACCTTGTAGTGCGTTCTCGAGCCTCTGTGCTGTTCAACCCCGTCCATCGAATAGTCCTCCATCTGGACTTTCGTCCACGGGTGCCATCCGAGTGAACTGGACCTACCTGGAAGTTATGGGACGAATTATGGGACGAGGTCGCTCACCAATGACCGCGCTTCCGGCCCAGGCACCGGCTTCCGTCGGGGTTCCCGTGAACGTCGACTCACCTGGTTTGACTTACGTGGTCGCGAAAATGCCTTTCTCAGCTGTCAGCGGAGATGTACTATTTCCCGAACACCACGGAACCGAGGCGACCAGGCATTCGGTTAATCGCCGAGTTCCGTCGCCAGTGGAGAGTACCGGTTTCCAGAACAGCCGAGCGGAGGCAGTCATGGCGGAGCCCGAGGATCCTGAAACCAAAGCGGGCGTGCTCCGACGCGGGATGGCGATGCTCGCCGATCGCCTGCCGGCTGAATGGTCAGTCCGGATAATCGCGACCGAACTCGATCAGGGAATGGACGGCTTGATTCAGCTGGTCGCGCCGGATGGGCAGTCCACCACGTTGATTGTCGAGGCGAAGCGTGTCGTGGAAGCACGCGACGTCAGCGCGATCCGCGAGCAGCTAGAACGCTATGTCCAAACCAAGCGCAACGCGCAGGGCTTGGTGGCTGCCCGCTATCTCTCGCCACCAGTGCGAGCGCGCCTCGCCAAAGAAGGACTCTCATACGTGGACGCGACCGGCAACTTGCGCGTCGAAGTCTCATCTCCCGGTCTTTTCTTGTCGGACCGAGGCGCCGACCGAGATCCCTGGAGAGGCCCCGGACGCCCCCGCGGGACATTAAAGGGCGCACCCGCAGCGAGAATTGTCCGTGCAGTTTCAGACTTCCGTGGACCGTGGGCTGTCCGTGAGCTAGTCGACGTAGCGAAGGTTTCGACTGGCGCCGCGTACCGCGTCGTGGATTACCTCGAACGGGAAGATCTAGCCACTCGTCAGCCAGACGGAAAGGTAGCGGTGCCCGACTGGGTCCGGCTTCTCAGACGATGGAGTGATGACTACGGCTTCGTTCGCGACAGCCGGATTACGCGTTGGATCGCGCCACGGGGACTGCCCGGGCTGATGAAGCGCGTAGCGGATACTGGAGGGCCAACTCCGTACGCGGTCTCCGGCACCCTGGCCGCCGCGGAATGGGCCGCCTACGCGCCTGCCCGCCTGGCCATGATCTATGTGGGTCAACCCGAGAAGGCCGCAGAGCCGTGGGGACTGCGTCCCGCTGATGCAGGAGCCAATGTGATGTTGGCTGAGCCGGCGCTCGACGTGGTCTTCGAGCGCTGCCTCACTAACAAGGAAGGCGTGGTGGTAGCTGCGCCTACCCAAGTCGCTGTCGATCTCATGACCGGTCCGGGGCGCAGCCCCAACGAAGCGGAGGAGCTGCTCGATTGGATGAGACGAAATGAACAGTCCTGGCGGAACTGAGGACGATCTCCTCGTCCGGTCGCGCTCGGCATTGCTCGATGCTCTCCAGGCACTTGACGCGCAAAGGGATGCGGTAATCGTGATCGGCGCGCAGGCAATCTACCTCAGAACCTCGAGCGCTCCCGTCGCTCTAGCGGAAGCGACAAAGGACAGCGACCTCGCTCTAGATCCGCGCTTGCTTCGGAATGATCCCCTCATCGAGAAAGCGATGAGAGATGCGCATTTCTTGCCCAATCTCGAGTCAGGACAGCCCGGGGCGTGGGTGAATGCCGAGGGAATACCAGTCGACCTCATGGTTCCCGCGCAACTCGCTGGAGCGGGCCACAAGCATGCGCGAGGCGCTCGGATTCCGCCGCATGATCGTCATGCAATGCGCCGAGCACGGGGGCTGGAGGCGGCGGTGGTCGATAACGAGGTCATGGAGATCCGAGCGCTCGATGCCAACGACACGCGCCGCCTCAACGCGAGAGTCGCAGGACCCGCGGCGCTCCTGATTGCCAAAGCCCACAAGATCGCCGAGCGCGTTGTTTCCTCTCCAGATCGGCTTGTTGATAAGGACGCGCACGACCTATACCGGCTCCTCATTGACACCGACACGCAGGCACTTGCATCGACATTTCGAGCTCTCCTGAAGAACGAGGTCTGTGCCGAGATAACAGCGGAAGCGCAGGCATATCTGCGCGATTTATTCGCGGCTGGGCCCGATGCCACCGGCTCGGTGATGGCCGGACGCGCGGAGGAGGGCATCGGGGAACCCGACACGGTCGCCCGCCAGGTAACAATCCTGGCGGACGACCTCCTTAAGGCAATTGACGCGTTCGAATGAGATCGGCATCGTGACGACCTCGAAACGACTGTTTTCGCGGAGTCCCACCGACGAAGCCATGCCAGTAAGTCGACGGCCCCAACATCGACTTGCCCACGCCCCGGGTCTCGGAATGTCTGAGGCATAAGTGCCGAACGGTGGCGCAGTCCCGGCGTTCTGGGACACGGTTGCGGCTTCTCTCGAGCTCATTGAGAGCGTGATCGCTAGCGCTCCGTCGGGAACTGCACTCGTACCCAGCCTCTCTCGCTCCACATCGCCAAAAGCTCGTTTGCGTTGAACTGCGCTGCGACCCACACATGGGTGATCCCTTCGGGCAACTGGGGCCTGCGAATCGGGATCGCCTCGTCGAAACGGCGGAGCCGCTCATCCACGCCGAACGGTGTGGCACTCCCCGACATCACAAACACGTGCCGCTCATCGGCCTCACGCAAAAGCAGCTTGGCGGTCATGTCGGTGTAAGCGGGATCTTCATTAATCAAGTAGTCGAGCCACTCCACAATGCCGTCTGCCTCTCGCGGGACGGCTCCTCCAGTTGCTGGCATCGCGTAGAAAGCGCCGTCCCTCGTGGATTCGGAGACTCGGTTGACGTACGTGACTCCCAGTGAGCGAATGGCTTGTGATAGCTCATCGCGAGGCCATTCGCCGGAGATCGTGCGTCGAAACACTCCCTCGCGACTGAGGCGCTCAATGAGCGCCGGCAGTTCCCGCTCGAGCTTGGAGATTTTGGCGCCCGCCACTAACTGCACCGCCCAGTACCCGCAGCCAGCTGGAAGTGTGATCTCCTGAGGTGTCTTGCTGCGGTGCGTCCTGGCCCACATTGCCTCGATGCGCGGGTCCGGGTGCCAGCCCACCTCTCCGAGCCCTACTCGGCCGTCGTGGTAGTCAATGCGGAAATCAGGACCGTGGCCGGAGCTGGTGTCCGTAACGATCCCGTTCGCTCCGACCCATTTGCGGACCGTTGCTGACGCGAGCTTCTCGATCTCTCGGGCTGGATTTCCTCGGCGACGATCTCTCGACATCAATCAGGAATTGTCGCAGATGGTCGATTCGCAGCACCTTGGGCGAGAGTTCGTACCTTATCTAGCTGGTCAGTTCCAGACCCTCAGCGCAAGTGTTGATGTCGCGCCTCCAACTGCAGCGGGACAACTCGATTTGTCTCGCGCACAGCTAGACAGCGCGAAGTGAAGGAGAGCCTTCACCGAACCGGCAGCGATCAGGGATAGCGCGAGCTCATGTCCCGACGATCTTTGGGGGCACCAAACCGGAGGTCACTTGGCAGCTAATGCGATAGGCGACCTGTCACCGCCCCCCAGCGCGGGTGGTGGTCCTGGTGGCGCGTTGCGGGGGCGGCCGCGCCGCCGGTTGGACTGGCGATGTGACAGGTCGGGTGGAAATCGGCAACTAGTAGATATGAGCGTCACCGCGGGCGTGCTTAACCTCGACGCATCATCGGGCATGGAGGTCACGATGCGGGGAGGTTCAGGCACCTCGGCACTGACCGAGTTCGAGTCCATCTATCGCGACAACGTCGGCGTCGTGACGTCCTTCTTTGCTCGCCGTTGCAGCGATCCACACGCAGTCGCCGATCTCACGTCCGAGACGATCGTTCGAGCCGCGGCGGGGTTTGCTGGCTTTGACCTTCGTCGCGGCACCGCCCGCGCCTGGTTGTGCGGGATCGCCAGCCACGTCTACGCCCAGTACTGCGCGCGCACGGCGAGCGACCGGGATGCGGTGGCCAGGCTGGCTGGACTGGTCAATCTTGAGCCAGAGGAGATCGACGAGCTGACCGACACGATCGACGCTGAGCGCGCGGGTCGAGAGCTGCTGGCGCGCTGCGCGGCGCTGTCACCCGTCGAGCGCACAGCGGTGGAACTGGTCGATCTCGACGGCCTGACACCAAAGGAAGCCGCGGTCGTACTTGGCGTCTCGCGAGGGGTGCTGCGCATGCGGTTGTCCCGGGCAAGAGCGCGCTTGAGAAAGGAGCATCACGTCGATGAGGAAATTTGAGGAACACCTCTGGCGAGAGTTCGTGCGTAGGCACGGCGATGACCTGGCGCAACAGAGCAGGCCGGCAACCCGGCACCGCCTTCACCGGCCGCGCCTCGTTGCCGGTGCCGGCCTCGCGGTGGCCGGTGGAGCTGCGGCGTTGGCGCTTGTCCTCTCCGCGACGAGCGCTCCTGCGGCTTTCGGTGTGACACGCAACCATGACGGCACCGTTACCGTCATCATCAGAAACGCGAGTGGGATCGCCGGCGCGAACGCGCAGCTGCGTGCGCTAGGGATTAGGGCGCAGGTGGCGACGACGGCACCCGCTGCTTGCCACTTCGCCGAAGCCGCGATCCAACGCGTCCCACCGCCCACAGGAACGGGTAACGCGATCGCCCAGTGGACCATCAAGCCACGGTCGGTTGCCGCGAACCAGTCGCTGGTGCTTACGCCGCCACCTGCAGCCGGGGCCAGTGGCACGACCGGGGCGAGCGGGGCCAGCGGCGCCAGCGGCGCCAGCGGGGCGAGCGGGGCCAGCGGGGCCAGCGGGGCGAGCGGTTCTCTATCCGGAATCGTTCAAGGTCAGGTCTGGACGTGCCGGCTACCAGCGGGTGCCGTCGTCCGGGTTGGTGCCGGCCCCAGTGGTGCGAGCGGCCCCAGTGGAGCGAGCGGCAACAGCTGAGTCCAGTCCGGCGATTACCGAGACAACGGTTCTCGTCGTCCTCCGCAAAGGGGGCGCCTCGGGCAGCGATCGCGTCCCGCGCGGTGGTGTAAATCGACCGAACCGAAGTGCTCGACGCGCGTTCAGTCTGTCAGGCCATGATCGCCAGGGACACCCCCTCTCCACCGAGTTCGTCGGCGACGGGTTGGTCGATGAGTCCCATGGACTCTTCGGAGAGGTAACGGCGTTCTGACACCTCCCACTCGTCGTGCTGTTCGACGAGCACGGCGGTCACGAGGCGCATCACCGAGGCGTCGTTAGGAAAGATCCCGACGACGTTCGTGCGTCGCTTGATCTCGGCGTTCACGCGCTCCAAGGGGTTCGTCGACCAGATCTTGGTCCAGTGCGCCATCGGGAAGTAGGAGAAGGCGAGCAGGTCGGCCTTCGCCTCCTCGAGGAGCTTGGCCACCTCCGGGAAGCCCGGCCGCAGCGTGTCGGCGACCTCGTCGAGCTGGCGGTGGATGTGGGCCCGGTCAGGCTGGGCGAAGATCGTCTTGATCGCGGCCGCGACCATCTGGGCCTTCTGTCTTTGCACCCCCGCCAGGGCGTTGCGTAGGAAGTGCACCCGGCAGCGCTGCCAGGAGGCACCGATGAAGACCTTCTCGATCGCCTCTTTCAACCCGAGGTGGTGGTCGGAGATGACAAGACGAACTCCCTGAAGTCCCCGCTGGCGAAGGCTGCGCAAAAACGCCGTCCAGAAGACCCCGTCCTCTGAGTCCCCGACATCGCAGCCGAGCACCTCGCGATTGCCGACCGAGGTGACACCGGTGACGACGACAACAGCTCTCGACACGACCCGGCCACGGACGCGACCTTTGACGTAGGTGGCGTCGCAGAACAGGTAGGGGAAGGCGACGTGGTCGAGCCGGCGGGTCCGGAAGGCCTCCATCTCCTTGTCGAGCTCACTACAGATCCGAGAGACCTCGGACTTTGAGATCCCGGAGCCGACCCCGAGGGCCCGCACCAGGTCGTCGACCTTGCGCGTCGAGACGCCATGGACGTAGGCCTCCATCACGACCGCGAACAATGCCCTGTCGATCCGGCGCCTTCGCTCGAGGATCTGAGGGAAGAAGGAGCCCGAGCGGAGCTTGGGGATGGAGAGCTCCAAGTCGCCCGCCTTGGTCGACAGCACCCGCGGACGATGCCCGTTGCGGTAGTTCTGGCGGTCCTCTGTGCGCTCGTGAGGCTCGGCGCCGATGACGCCGGTCACCTCGGCTTCTATCAGGGCTTGCAGGACCATCTCGACGCTTTGACGGATGAGATCGACGTCGTCTCCTGCCCGGAGCGCGTCGAGTAGCTCGTAGGGGTCAAAATCATGTTGGGCCACCGGTGTGATCTCCTTGTCGTGTCTTGCTGGACACGTCGAGATTCACTCCGGTGGTCCACTAAGTGGTGGACCCTCTGCGCGATTTACACCAACTCGTGGGACGTCCCCCGGGCAGCACACCTGATGGACAAGAGTTAGCCGGTCGTGCGTGTCGCGAAACGCGCACTCGATGTAGCACTGCCGGGCATCCCTCATGTGCCGTTACACGGGGATGGTCGCGAATCCCTGGTCGGCCGGTGAGAAGTTCGCCGCCGAAAGCCAACCTGAGAACTCCACAGTCGCGCTTAGGCCGATGGATAGATCGCAGGGGACTGTTAGCTGACGCGGGATGCACGCTCGCTTTTTCGGGCTGGGCGAGAAGAGCCAACGCGCTCGAGTTCAGCCACGCCTTGTTGCGATGATCATCAAGAGCTCTCCTGCGGTGCGTTCTCTTGTACGAGTCGTAGGAGGTGCCGCGTCGGCACGAGGATGCGCCGGCCGAGGCGGATCGCTGGTAGCTCGTTGCGCGCGACGAGTTCATAGGCGAAAGCCCGTGAGATACCCAGGAGCGCTGCAGCCTCGCTGACGGTGAGTGTGAGTGTCTCGGCCACATCGTCGAGTGCAAGACGCGTCTTGCAGGTGCTGTCGCTTACGGCGGACTCGAAGGGTCCGCCAGACGTCGCGGCGGACTGATCCGGCGCGATTGAGGGACCTCGTCTGGTGTGATGCTGGGTCGTCACGCCTTGCCCCCTCGGGATTGGATCGAGTGCTTCGGCTCGTCTGCTTTGTTGAGGAAGGGGACCTCGACACCTCGCGGTCGAACGGTCTCGTCGTCGTCGGGCGCGCTGGGAGGCGCGTTCCGGTAGGTGACGTCGAGCATGGCGATCGTCTCGGTGCGGATGGACCACGAGTCCGTGAGATCGAGCGGGGGGTCCTCGCGGCTGCGGTGCCGACCCTGTTGGCAGGCGAGGAGGTCGTCACCGAGCCAGTCGCGCAGGCGCTGGTAGAAAGCGGGCAGGCTGTAGTGGTGCCAGTACTGGGCGCCCCCGACCGAGCCGTGCACGGATTCAAACGCCTGCCAGCGCGCAAAGACGAGCGTTGTCAGCTCCTCGACGAGCGGGCCGTGCTCCGCCCAGCACGGCGGGATCCGCCGGTCCGGTCGCTCGGCGTAGCGGCGGTTGAAGTAGACGACGAAGGCGGCGAGAAGCGCCCAGAGCTTGTCGGCGTCGGCGGCACCAAGCTCGAGCCAGTTCCACGGCCGCATCGCGTCGCCGAAGCGGAAGGCGCCGGCGATCGAGCGGGCGTCGCGCGACCAGCAGGCGGGGAGGTCGTCGCGCAGCGCCGGTTCGCACGACGCCATGTCGATGGCCTCGCTCCCGTGTGGCACCCGGTCCCGGGCGTCGGGGCCCTCCGGGGTTCCGTCGTTCGTCATCGGCCGTTCCTTTCTTGGTCGTTCCTTTGCTTCTCGGCTCGCTCCTCTTCCATCACCGCGTGTCCCGCTTTTCCCTCCCAGATGCCCGGGAGGTGGGCAAGGATCGGAGGGAGGCGTCCCCAGAGGAGGAGCGCGGTGCCCGCGGGAAGTGAGCGGATCTCGGCGGGCGACAGCACCGGCTCCTCGACGACGTGACGGTTCGTGCTCGCGCGACCCATGGCGTCCTCGGTCCAGCCTTCGCGTTCGACCTGGCGCGTGCCGGTTAGCCGGGAGAGCTCGTTGAGGTCGTCGGCGACACCGAGGCCGCCGCAGGGGAGCCGCTCGGTACGACTGTCAATCTGCCCGACGGGCTGGACGCCTCGTGACGACTGCAACGCGGTTCGACCGCTTCGTCGCGAACCTCGCGCCCACCGAGGCACAGGTCACCGACGCGATCATCAAGCTCGACGAGGTCGCTCAGACGTTGCACCGCGAGTACTACGACAGCGAGTTCGATGGCTCGACGCGCCGGTTGATCGGCTCGTACGAGAAGGGGACGGCCGTCCGTCCGCCTCGCGACGTCGACATTCTGTTCGTCCTGCCGAACACGGAGTACGTCCGGTACAAGGGGTACGAGGGCAATGGGCCGTCCCAGCTCCTTCAAGAGGTCAAGGGAGTCCTGCAGCAGCGCTACCCGACGACCGACAGCATGCGCGGAGACGGCCACGTCGTCGTGGTCAACTTCACCGGAGGTCACTGTGTCGAGGTGCTACCGGCGTGGGAGACCATCAACGGGCGGTATCTTGTCCCGGACACCCATGACGGGGGGAGCTGGGTGCTCGTCGACCAGGTAGCGGAGATCGACAACGTCCAGACCTCTGACGCGCGCTCCCATGGCACGACGCGCCGGCTGATCAAGATGCTCAAGTCCTGGCAGCGGGAGTGCGACGTGCCGGTATCCTCGTTAACCCTCGAGCTGCGCTCCGTCGACTTCCTCGCCACGCGGCCTGACTTACATGTGAGCTCGTCTGGCTATCCAACGCTTGTCGTTGACTTCTTCGCAGACCTTGTCACCCGCGGCGGTCAATTTGCGCTGGTCCCTGGGACCACCGACCGCTGCGACTTTGGTAGGGCGTGGGTGAGCAAAGCCGAGACGGCCCTTGCTCGGGCGACTCGCGCCCGTGAATTCGAAGATCGAGGAGACGAAGCATCCGCCACGGCTATCTGGAAGCAGATGTTCGGAGGGCAGTTTGAGTCCTGAGGCCCGAGGCGGCGACGTCGCCGCACTCCGGGGCACCGTGCGGGACGCGCTGGGGCGGCTGATCTACACGCACAAGACGCACGAGAAGGCTCGTGAGATCGAGTCTCGACGCTCCGACCTCGTCAAGTGGGTCAACATCGTCCTCACAAGCGTCACCTCCGGCTCTTTGGTCTCGACAGTCATCACGAGCCAACGCGCGCTGCTGTACCTGAGCGCTGCGCTGTCGTTCCTGACGCTCGCTTTTGTAATCTTCCAGCTGACCTTCGACCCAGACGGAGCCAGCGCTCGGCACCAGGCGACGGCACGGGAGCTTTGGTACCTCCGTGAACGGTTCGTCAACCTGCTCGGCGATATCGAGTCGGGACTTCCACTTCACGACGCGATCGTGATTCGTGATCGGCTCACCGAAGACCTCCGACAGGCGTACGCGCACGCCCCGAACACTTCGACGCGGGCGTATCGCCTCGCCCAGCACGCACTGAAGGTCAGTGAGGAGATGACGTTTTCGGACGAAGAGATCGACGCGCTGCTCCCGCCCGTCCTGAGGACGGGCGGTCTCGGCTCGGATCGGTGTGCTGCCGAGTGACTGTTCTGGTCGAGTAGCCGCCCGTTCGGACGATTCTCTTGGCTGGGGAAGCGAAGTCGAGACCAGACGTCTTAATCGAGCGACCTTCCCTCTGAACTGGTGTTCTCCCACTCGGGAAGGATTAGTTTGGTCGCGCCTCACGCGGGGTTCGGAATCCACCCACCAGATACCGCAATCATGGTCACGTTCACGGCCTCGTGGGTCAGTCAATCGGGTTACGCGGCGAGTGCCGCCACCCAACCGGTCACCTTCGGTTTGACGCCGGCCACGTGCCCTACGCGCCGAGTTCGAGGACAGATTCGCACGAAAACCCAGGTAGCCAGGTTGTAGTCATCGTGGACATCGGGCCCCGGCCACCATAGAAAGAGCAAGTCAGAACCCTCCCGGTCGGGAGGGCTCTCCTGTGTCCGGCGACAGGACCCTATTTGAAGCCCTTCGCGCTATCCCACGGCGCGCGCTACGCGCTGGCGTGCGGCGTGGGACTCCGTGCTCATCTCCCGAGGAGTCCAGCCGCTCGCAGGTGCCGGCGCACCACGCGCACAACGTCGTCGCATCGTGGAGGGTCGGCAAGGTGGTCAGGCATCTCTCGGTCCCACCGGCCCTTGTACCGATCAATCCGATCTTCAAACTTCTCGTCGAACGTCGCAGGATCCAGACCTTTCGCCGTTGCCTTCTGCTCGAACAGCGGGCGCACCTCGTCGAGAGATACGCCTATGTCTTCGACAAGTCGAAAGATGTCGTACAAATCTCGACATTGCACGCGCTGGATAATGCAGCGCAGCTTCTCCGCCGCGATCTCGTCCATGGGATAGACGGCGAACGGAACCGCCTCGGGGAGGTCCGACCACACGCCATCGAGGATTGTGCGTTGCTCGACCGTCTCGACGACCTCGGAGTCGGAGATGTCCAGTTTGAGGTGACGTCGCCGGCCGGCTTCCAACGGCCCGATGTACGTGATCGGGCTGTCGCCGTCGGTGAGTTCGAGAACAGGGAATCCTGCATGTTCTCGCGCAGCATTCAACACTTCCACCATGGCAGCAGTTGCTGCACCTCCACCACCGCCGATGACGGTGAAGTCCAGATCCGCCGAGTAGCGGTAGTCACCGATATGCACGAGCCGAAGCGCCGTTCCCCCCTTAAAGACGAGTTGCCCACCGTCCGTCGGTTTCGCTCGGTGTAGTTGGGCGACGACGTGAGCAAGGACGTAGTCCCGTTCCACAACCGAAGCATCAACGCCGTCGTCGTCCGCTCGGCGCGTGATCGCAAACCGGGTCAGCATCGCTAGTTTCCAATGACCGCTTGCAGCTCATCGATTGTCGTGTTCCACGCCACCCGAAGCCGTGTGTCTGTCCACGCGACACGGTCGTCTCGTGGATCCAACCGGATCACCTGTTGCCACTTCCCAACTTCCGGAGCCAGCGTCAGAGGTAACTGGAGCGCCGTCGCCATGGACGCGAGGCGACGTTCTGCCGCTTGCCCGCGCGTTCCGAAGGCAGTGGCGAGTCGCGCGATGCGCGCCGAGTCCGCATTTCGCGATCCGGAGGCGACCGCCTCGGCGAGACGTTCCACGTCGCCGACGAGGTCCACACGGAGAGCACATTCAAACAACGCCCGCTCCAGCGACGAGCGCCACGAGTTCTTAACCGCTTCGGCTTCCAGGTGAATCGTCTCCGACTTCTCTACGACGAGACGAAGTGGTCTGCGGCTGACGGTTGAGAACCTAACCCGTTCCGTGCACGCGACGTAGATCGTCCGGACCGGATGGCTGAGCACTCCGAGTTCGCTTAGGGCGCTCAGGTAGGCAATCCGGTGCTCCCGGCCTTCCAACGCTGCCCCGACGGCAAAGCCGAGGTCCTCCGTCGCCGCTGACGTCCCCAGCGTTCCGAACGGGCGGATCGCGTAGTGGCCTCTTGCCAGTTTGTCGACCAGGCCCTTCTTGCTGAGCCGCGTGAGGGCGTTCGCGGTCGCCTCCGTGGACACCCCCAGGAGGGCCTTGGCGTCCTCGAAGGTGAACTCGTCTCGGCCCTCTGAGAGCAGGGTGTCGATCAGTTCGAGCTGGCGGGTCATCTGGGCCTCCTATGATCCAGTATACCAGAAACTCACGTATAACGTGAGTTACCGCCGTGTTGGGCAACTCATTCATAACTCACGTAAAACGTGAGTTACCGCACATATGCCCTGACCCCACCCCGGCTGAGGAATCACCACATCATCAGTATCACCGTCATCTTCGTGCTCCTGTTCTTCTTCACGTTCTTTATCCTGTTCACTTTCCTCATCCTCATCGTGTAGCCATTTGTGTAGCCCAGCGCTTAGACCCGACCGGACGCGAATAGACGTCAACGGACACAAGCACCTGCTCAGAGCCGCTCGGTAGACTCTGATGGACACCCAAAGACCGATTGACTTCTCTGGGGGTCAAGAGGCCCCTGGCTCAAATCTCGGCAGTCACCACGTGTGCTGCAGCGGTATCCGTGGCCAGTCGGGCACAACATGCAGGGGCGGGAGGAGCTACCCCGCTACCCCCGTTATCTACCTATTAGCTCCGGAAGTCCGGTCTTGAATAATGCCGCATTCCATCTGTTCATCCGAGAACGGACGAGACTTGCCGGACGACGTCATTAACAGTCGGAAACGCCTTGGGCAAACTACGGATGAGACGGCTGGGTTCAATACTGGTGGGCGGATAGTTCAAGGGGTCCGAAGTCGAGATCACTGTTGACGCCCGTCGAGTAAGTCACCGAGCACCTCGGCGGCGACCTGGTCTGATGCGGGAACAAAATGGGCGTACACGTTGAGCGTCGTCGCGGGGCGCGCGTGGCCCAAGCGGTTGCTAACGGTGCGCACGGGTACACCCGCATTCAAGAGTCGCGTCGCGGCGAAGTGGCGAAGATCATGAAGGCGGTACGACCGGTCAATTCCAGATTTTGCTCGAACGCGCCGCCACGCACTCGTCCAATGGAAAGGCCTCCAGGGCAACGACCCGTCAACCTCGGGGCTGAAGACATACGAATTCGGTAGTAGTTCGACGCCGCAGGCGTTGGCTCGTACTGTGCATGCCGTCTTCCATTTGGTGAGGGCGGCCACCGTTCCCTCATCCAACGCTACGCGTCGGGCCTGGTGCGACTTAGTGTCCTTTTCCTCAACGGTGCCGCCCGAGGATTCGATTAACGCACGAGAGATGACAAGTTCACGACTCCCTAGGTCGATCGCGGACCATCGAAGCGCTCCGACCTCTCCTCGGCGTCCGCCCACCGCTGCAGCTACGCGAAGAAATGTCGCAAACTCTGGACTCGCTGAGGCAATCGCGCTGATGACCTCGCCAGGCGACGGAGGGTGCAACTCCGGGGGTCGGGTAGGCGGCAATGTCGCAAGCCGTGCTGGATTGTCCGATCGCCAGTGCCATCGAATGGCTTGGTCCAACGAACCGGTCAAAACATTGTGCAGCTGCCTGATCGTCGAAGCCGAGAGCGAAGCATCACGGCTGAGCGCACGATAGAAACGATCGATCTGCTCGACGGTGAGTTTGCGCACTGGGATGTCTCCGAGTGCCGGTATGAGCCGAAAGCGTGCCTTTCCTGCATAACCCTCCCAGGTGGTCGGCGAGAGGGAATCACGCTTGAGCTCGAGCCATGCCTCAACGAGCTGTGCCAGCGTCGTATCCGCGCCGACATGACCTCCGCGACCTTGCGATACCTCCGTCAACAGTTGAGCGAGGGCAGCCTCAGCCTCCTTCTTGGAACCCCGGAAGGAGCGACTGACGTACCGATAGCGGCGGGTCAGCGGATCGCGGCCCGCGGAGACGCGAAGCTCCCATGCGTCTCGGCCCGACCGCTTCCGGAGCGAGCCACGTCCCCAGCGGGTTGCTCTTGTATCCACGGGTCAGATGCTACGCGCCCGCGACTCACTTATGGGACATTTATGGGACGAGCTTGAGCTGAGCGAGTTAGCGATCGAGAATCAGGCTATCTACTAGGGGCTTTATTGAGGCGGCGCCGGGAATCGAACCCGGGTACAGGGCTTTGCAGGCCCTTGCCTAAGCCACTCGGCCACGCCGCCGTCATGCGCAACCCTACTTCGGCGAGTTCCATCGTCGGCCGAGGCGCAGATGCCAGGTTCGTGTCTTCCCGACCGCTTCACGCCCCGATCGCGTGGTAACCGCCGTCGACGTGAACGATCTCTCCCGTCGTCCGGGGGAACCAGTCCGACAACAGCGCAACGCAGGCCCTCGCGACCGCCTCGCGGTCCCGGTCGACGTCCCAGCCGAGGGGCGCCCGGTCCTCCCAGACCTTCTCGAATCGCTCGAAGCCGGGGATCGACCTCGCCGCGACCGTGCGGATCGGTCCGGCGGCGACCAGGTTGACGCGGATCGCCTTCGACCCGAGGTCCCGGGCGAGGTAACGGGTGAGCGACTCGAGTGCCGCCTTGGCGACGCCCATCCAGTCGTAACCCGGCCAGGCGACGGTCGCGTCGAAGTCGAGCCCGACGATGGACGCACCGCCGGACGCCTCGAGCAGCCCGACGAACGCCGACGCGAGGACCTTCAGCGAGTACGCGGAGATCTCGACGGCGGTCGCGACATCTTCCCAATCCGCCTCGAACATGCCGCGGCCGAGACAGGCGTCCGGCGCGTAACCGATCGAGTGGAGGATCCCGTCGAGCCGCCCGAAGCGCGACCTGACTTCGGCCGCGACGAGCGCCGGATGCTCAGGGTTGGTGACGTCGAGCTCGAGCACGTCGGTCGGCTGCGGGAGCCGGCGGGCCATCCGCTCGGTGAGGGACATCCCGCGGCCGGCACCGGTGAGCAACAGCTCGGCGCCTTCGGTTTGGGCGAGGTGCGCGACGGCGAACGCGATCGAATCCTCGGTGAGGACGCCCGTCACGAGGATCTTCTTCCCGTCGAGCAGGCCCAAGGCTTCCCCCTCCCGGTCGAGGCGCCGGAGGACCGGCGCTCGGGACACTACTGGTGGTGCCTCTGGCCGTCCATCGGAGGCCCACGCGCCGTCCCGTCCGCGACGCCGCGCTGTGCCACGACATGGTGTCGCCCACCCGAGGATCCGACGCCCAGGTGCCTGTGCCCCGACGCGAGATCCGGCCGGCGGAGGCCGCCGGCCGGATCTCAGAGTTGTGTCGTGGCGGCTGACACCGTCGCGACTACGGCACCGACTCGATCTTCGCTCCTGCGGGCAGGGCGAACAGGCTCGAGGAGGGCGATCCGGAGAAGCCAGTGAGCGTGACCTGCTCCACGGTGCCGACGCCCGAGTAGGCGAAGATGCCGCTATTCGTCACGCAGTAGGTCGGCTTCGTGGAGGTGAGGTCGACGGTGACGCACTTCGAGGCCTGACCGGCGAAGGTCTTCGTGAATGAGGTGTACCCCTTCGCCCCGGACTCATAGGACTCGACCTCCGGGAGCAGCGTGCCCGGCTGGAAGAAGCCGAGGTCCGCCGACGCCACCGACTTCGACTCGGGCACGCAGATGTTCACGCCGGCCGCGGAGGTGCATCCGTAACTCTTGGTCCCGAGCTGGAGGAACTCGAACTTGCCCGCTGCTTCGGCGAAGCTCAGGACGTAGTCCGGTGGCTTCTGCGCGTAGGTGAAGGTCGCGTGCACTGACGACGTCTTGACCGTGTATGTGGCCGAGAAGGTCGCCTTCTCCTCTTTCTGCAGTGCGCTGGCGATGTTCTTGATCGACGAGGAACCCTTCGGCTTGGGTTTCTTCGCCGCGACGGACGTCGCCGAGACGGCGGTCGCCAGCATGCCCGTGACGCAGAGCGCGGCGAGGACGACGAAGCCGGAGCGTCGTGCCCATCCCCGGACACCTGACGGTGGAACTGTGCGCATGGAACACCACTTCCCCCCGAACGACTTCCGGGTGTTGAAGAACGAATCTAGACAGGATAATGCTAACCACGTGCAACGATATTCGTGACGGGGGGCACAATATCTCGGGCGCTCGTTGCCGCGTTCGAGCGCTGGGCGTCGTTGCCAGGATCGTCCGGGCTGCGGGTTCGTCTCCTTCGGACGCGGCCCGGCGCGCGACCCCCCAGCGTTCTTATCCATCCGGGCCCAGGACCGGCCGGTGACCGGTCCTGTCCCGAACCGGACGATCGTGCTCAGCCGACCGGGCTGACCTGGGGCGTGCGGCCCGACAGGCGCGCGTAGAGCGCCGCGGTCTCGGGGTGCACGCCGCGCAACGGGTCGCCGTCGATCTCGAGGACGAGCGCGAGGTGGCGCAGGGTCGCCTCGACCCCGGCACGGTCGCCCGCCGCATCGGCGGCCTCCATGAGCAGTCGGTGGAGCCGCTCGTCCCACGGCGTGGCGCGCAGGGCCCGCTGCGCCGCCCAGATGGCGTCGTCGGGCCGCCCGGCGCCGAGCGCGAATCTCCCGAGGCGGAGCGCGCACCCGACGATCGCGTGCTCGATCTCGACGGCGTATCCCTCAAGCGCGGTCCACTGGCCCTGGTGCAGATCGAGGAACGGCCGGCCGCGCACGAGCTCGAGGGCGTCGTGCCACGCCTCGGGGTCGTCCTCGAGCGCCGCGAGGGACGTGAAGCGCTCCCAGTCCGTCGTGATGTCGGCGATGCGGTGGCGCTCCCCGGACTTGCGCAGGCGGGGCCGGCCGTCCGGCGTGAAACCGAGGGCCCGGCGCGCCTCGCTCAGGCGGTTGGCGATCGTCTGGGGCGGCATCCGTCGTTCCGGCCACAGGGCTGTCTCCCACGCCGGAGTCGTCGCACCCTCGGGGTGCATCGCGAGGTAGACGACGAGCTCGGTGAGCCGCGGATGACCGGCGAGCGGGAACGCCGAGCCGCGGATCTCCACGGGGCCGAGGATGGCGACCTCGATCGGACCGGACCCGGAGGCGATCCCCGGGAGCGCGTCGGCCCGGTCGGCCGCCACGGTCGGCGTCGTCGCCTTCGGCGGCCCGGGAGCGCGCAGGTACACGGCGCAGCGGTCCCGCCTCCCGGCGACGAGGATCGCCCGGGCCGCCGTGTGCGCCGCGGGAACGACGATCCCCGAGGCGGGGTGGCGGTGGACCGCGGCGACGAGCCGTTCGAGCTCGTCGTCGGCGCACGGTGTGCCGACGAAGACGGCAACCGGTTCGGTCGACTCGGCGAGGGTGGCGAAGATCTCGACGACGGCCGGCACGCGGGCGGCCCGCGGCGGGCCGAGTTCGCCGACGACGAGGATCCGGGCGCGTCGGATCCTTGACGTCGAGGCGGAGCGGATGAGCGCGTCGATGACCCGGTCGACGTCGCCGGCGGGACCGACGACCGAGGTGCATTCCGCGGCGATGAGGTCGACGAGGTAGGCGGGCCCGCCCTCGTTCGGCACGGTGGCGAGACAGAGCTCCGTCGCCTCCGCCACGTTGCCCGTCGGCGGCCCGCCGGAGTGTTCTTCGTACGCGAGCGTCCAGGTCGGGCGCACGGTGCCGTCACCGAGGGGCGGGCCGAGGCGGACGCCGGTGTCCGACGCCAGCGCGAGCTCGTGACGCGTCAGCTCGTAGACGACGGGCCGCTCGTCGCGTTCGGGTCCGAGCGCGGGTGCGACGAATTCGGCGATCGCGTCGGTGAGCGGGCGGTAGAGCGCGCCCCCGTCGACGCGACCGGCGAGCGCGCCGGGCCGGCACTCGTCCCCGAGAGCGTTCGGGTGCCCGACCGTCCCGGGGGCGTCCTCTGGCTGCTCGCCGCCCACCGATGCCGCCTCTCGCATCTCGCGTCCCCCGTTGGAGGGTCCGAGGACCCTGCCGCGGTTGCCGATCGGACCCGCCCGACCTCACGCCAGCATCGATGGGCGCCGTACCGTTTCTTCTACCGCCTCGCCGCTCTGGGCGCCAGATGAGAAGAGGTCATCGTCGCCGATGGGCGGCCAAATCGGCCAAGTTCCGGCGACGGTGCGGTTGCTATACTTTGTGTAGCGGTTTGTCGAACGGAAGGTCGTCTGAACGTGGGCTCCGCGCCCACGTTCTTGTTTTTCGGGGCAGTTCGGTGGCCGGTGGGAATCGACGACGACAGCGGGGACGATGGCGACAGGGAAAACGGACGTGGTGGGGGGTGCGCGGTCGGCGGACGCCGCCGACGAGCTGGAACGCGCCATCGCGTCGGTCGTCGAGTCCGCGGGCCACGAGCTCGTCGACGTCGAGTCTGGAGGCGGCGTCCTCCGGGTGACGGTCGAACGTGACGCGAGCCTCGACCTCGACGACCTCGCCGAGGTCTCGCGCCTCGTCTCGGCGTTGCTCGACGAGCGGGCCGACGTCGCCCCGGCCGGCCGCTACGAGCTCGAGGTCTCGAGCCCCGGAGTCGAGCGGCGGCTGCGCCGACCGGCGCACTTCGCACGGGCCCGGGGCGGGCGCGTTGCGGTCCGGACCGTCGCGGGCACGCCGGGGGACCGGCGCACCGAGGGCGAGCTGCGCGACTGCGACGCAGAATCGGTGACGCTCGTCGACGACGCCGGAGTCGAGCACCGGATCCCGTATACGGCAATCGAGCGCGCCCACACCGTCTTTGACTGGCGTGCCGCGCTCGCCGGCGGGAACGGCGGACCGGGTTCGGCGGCGACGAGGGGTCGGGCCTCATGAGCACGACGAACTTCGAGTTCCTCGACGCCCTCCAGCAGATCGCGCGCGACAAGGGCATCGCCGTCGAGACGCTCCTCGAGGCGCTCGCCAACGCGCTTGTCGCCGCCTACAAGCGCCAGCCCGACGCCGCCGAGGAGGCCTTCGTCACGATCGACTCCGACTCCGGGGAGATCCGCGTATACGGACAGGAACTCGACGAGGACGGCAACGTCGTGCGCGAATGGGACGACACCCCGAACGACTTCGGCCGCATCGCCGCCCAGGCCGCGAAGCAGGTCATCCTGCAACGCATCCGCGAGGCCGAGCGCGACCTCAAGTACGAGGAGTACGCCGGACGCGAGGGCGACATCGTGACCGGGATCATCCAGCAGAGCGACAACCGCTACACGCTGCTCGACCTCGGCAAGGTCGAGGCGCTGCTCCCGCAGGCCGAGCAGGTCCCCTACGAGCGCTACGACCATGCCGCGCGCCTGAAGGCCTACATCGTCGAGGTCCGCAAGACCTCCAAAGGACCCCAGATCGTCGTCTCGCGCAGCCACCCCGGGCTCATCAAGCGGCTCTTCGAGCTTGAGGTGCCGGAGATTTCGAACGGCGTCGTCGAGATCAAGGCGTGCGCCCGGGAGCCGGGGCACCGCACGAAGATCGCCGTGTGGTCGAACGACCCGAACGTCGACCCGGTCGGCGCCTGCGTCGGGGCACGGGGCGCCCGGGTCCGGATGGTGACGAACGAGCTGCGCGGCGAGAAGGTCGACATCGTGCCGTACTCCGACGACCCCGCCGAGTTCGTCGCCCGCGCCCTCCAGCCCGCCCGGGTGAAGGAGGTCCGCCTCGACGAGGAGACGGGAACCGCGACGGTCATCGTCCACGACTTCCAGCTCTCGCTCGCCATCGGCAAGGAGGGCCAGAACGCCCGGCTCGCGGCCCGCCTCACCGGTTGGCGGATCGACATCAAGAGCGAGACCCAGCTCGCCGAGGAGGAGAGCGGCGTCTCGCCCGTCGACTGGGCCGAGGGCGAGTGGCTGCGGAATGAGTCGGGCGAGATGGTCTTCCAACCCGCCGGTGGCGGTGCGCCCGTCTCGATGGCCGAATGGGCCCAGGGCGGCGGACCGGAGGGCGCCGGGGCGCCGGCGCCGGGCGAAAGCCCCGCCGAGGGGGAGGTCGTGGCGGCCAAGGACGCCGCGGCACCGGTCGAAGCTCCCGCCGAGACGGTCGCCGAGGGGGCCGTTGCCGAGGACGTCCCCGCCGAGGACGGCGCGGCCAAGGACGCCGCCGAAGTCTCGGGCGCCGCCGATGCCGCGCCCGACGAGAGCTCCTAGCGGTTCGCCGGCGCCCGTTCGGGATCGCCGGCCCGCTCATCCGATGCTTGCGGGCACCTCACCGGGCACGGCGCGAGCCGTCGTGTGCGAGGATGGATGGGGCTGTCGCGAGCCGCAGGTCTGGCGCGCGACTTGTGCCGTGAGAAGGGGCTGTCGAGAACTTGGCTAGGAAAATCCGCGTCTACGAGCTCGCGCGAGAGCTCGGCCTAACGAACAAGGAGGCGCTCGACCTCTCCTTGTCGCTCGGCATCGGCGTGAAGAGCCACTCGTCCTCGATTGAGGACGCCCAGGCGGACCGCGTCCGGCGCAAGGCCAAGCGTGAGGGCCTGATCCGGGAGGCGCAGCCCGAGCCGGAGCCGGTTGCGGAGCCCGCGCCCAAGCCCGCCAAGCAGGCCAAGCCCGCGGCGCGGCGCACCCCTGCTCCTGCGCCTGTTGCGGAACCGGCGCCGGTTGCCGAGCCGACGCCCGTGTCCGAGGTTCACCGCGTCGTGCGCAGCCGCCCGGCTTCCGAGCTCGGAGAGGCTCCGCCCGCCCCCGCTGTTCGCCCCGCCGCGCCGAGTCGACCGGCCGCGGCGCGCGAGGTGGCCCCACGCCGCCCGGTCCCGACGCGTGCCGCAACCCCGCCCGAAGCCCCGGCGCGCCGTCCGCTCACGAGTTCGACGGGCAAGCCGATCCCGCCCCCGCCGGGCCCGCCCCGTCCGGCTGGTCGTCCGATCCCGCCCCCGCCGGGCATGGGGTCGTCGGGGCCGTCATCGGGCCCCCGTCCGGCGCCCTCCGGGGGACCCCGGGGAGGCGGATTCGGCGCCCGGTCAGCGCCCGGTGGCGCGCCGCGCACCGGTTTCGGCGGCGGTCGTCCCGGCGGCGGCTACGGCGGTCGTCCCGGCGGCGGGATCGGCCAGGGCCGCCCGCCCGGTGCAGGGGGCCCGCCCTCGGGTGGGACGCGCGGCGGACCGGGAGGACGGTCGCGCACCCCGCAGCGGCGCGCCCAGCGGCGGCGCCGCGTCGTCGAGGAGCTCGAGCCGATCCAGGTCTCGACGTACGTGCCCTCGAGCGCGCCGGTGCCCGACCACGAGGTCATCATCGAGCGGGGCAGCACCCCACAGGAGGTCGGGCCGAAGCTCAACCGGTCGGCCGGCGACGTCATCCGGTTCCTTTTCCTCCAGGGCGAGGTCGTGACGGCGACCCAGTCGCTGTCTGACGACATGATCGAACTGTTCGCGGCCGAGATCGGGGCCCGGGTCAGCCTGGTCGACCCGGGCGAGGAGCAGGAGGCGGCGCTCCAGGCGCGCTTTTTCTCCGACGAGGCGGCCCCCGTCGACGCCGCCACGTTGCGCCCCCGCCCGCCGATCGTGACGGTGATGGGCCACGTCGACCACGGCAAGACGCTGCTCCTCGACCGGATCCGCCAGACGAACGTCGTCGACACCGAGGCGGGCGGGATCACCCAACACATCGGTGCCTACCAGGTCGAGCGCGGTGGCCAGCTCGTCACTTTCATCGACACCCCCGGCCACGAGGCGTTCACCGCGATGCGTGCCCGCGGCGCCCAGGTGACCGACATCGTCGTGCTCGTCGTCGCGGCGGACGACGGGGTGATGCCCCAGACGGTCGAGGCGATCAACCACGCCAAGTCGGCGGGCGTGCCGATCATCGTCGCCGTGAACAAGGTCGACAAGGAGGGGGCGGACCCGAACCGGGTCCTCCAGCAACTCTCCGAGCAGGGCCTCGTGCCCGAGGCCTGGGGCGGCGACACGATCACCGTCGAGACCTCGGCGCTGCAGGGGCTCGGCATCGACGACCTGCTCGACCAGATCGCCGTGCTCTCCGAGGTCCTCGAGCTCCGGGCGAGCCCCGACTCGCCCGCCCGCGGGGTCGTTTTGGAGGCGAACCTCGACGTCGGCCGCGGACCGGTGGCGACGGTCATCATCCAGTCCGGGACGCTGCGTGTCGGCGACACGATCGTCGCCGGCCCGGCCTGGGGCAAGGTCCGGGCCCTCATCGACGAGCACGGCGACCAGCTCAAAGAGGTGCTGCCCTCGATGCCGGCCCAGGTGCTCGGATTGTCGGAGCCGGCGAGCGCCGGTGACGAGCTGCGCGCGACGGGGGATCTCGGGATCGCCCGCACGATCGGCGAGGCCCGGGAGCAACGTCAGCGCTACGCCGGCTACGCGCCCTCGCCCTCGGCCCCGGCGTCGGGCGCCAAGCTCGAAGACATCTTCGAGCAGATCCAGCGCGGCGAGACGACGACGCTCAACTTGGTGCTCAAGGCGGACGTCCAGGGTTCGCTCGAGGCGGTGACCGAGAGCCTGCGCCGGCTCGAGCGCGACGACGTGAAGATCGCCTTCGTCCACCGGGCCGTCGGCGGCATCACCGAGTACGACGTCCAGCTCGCCGTGGCGGCGGCGGCGACGATCCTCGGCTTCAACGTCCGGCCTGACCGACGGGCCCGCGAGCTCGCCGAGACCCAGGGCGTCGAGATCCGCACCTACGAGATCATCTACAAGCTCGTCGAGGACATCGAAGCGGCGATGGTCGGCATGCTCGCCCCGGTCGTCGAGGAGGTCGTGACCGGCGAGGCCGAGGTGCGCGAGATCTTCCGCGTGCCCCGCGTCGGCGCCGTCGCCGGGTGCTACGTGCTGAACGGGACGATCACCCGGGGATCCAAGGTCCGGTTCCTGCGCGACGGCACGGTCATCTGGAAGGGCTCGATCACCTCGCTGCGCCGTTTCAAGGACGACGCCCGCGAGGTGCAGGCCGGTTTCGAGTGCGGCATCGGCCTGTCGGACTTCCAGGACCTGCACCAGGGCGACATCATCGAGACCTACGAGGAACGCGAGATCCCGAGGACCTGATCGCTGATTGCCGTCCCCCCGATCATGGCGGGGGACAGGAGAGGAACGAGGATGCGCCGCCGCGGTCCCGTGCGACCCTATCCACGGCTCGCCCGTGTGAACGCGCTCGTCCACGAGGTGCTCGCCGAGGAGATCGAGCGGCTGGCCGTCGCCGACGACCGGCTCGCCCTCGTCACGATCACCGACGTCGCCTGCGAGGGGGACCTGCGCCGCGCCGTCGTCTACCTTGCCTCGCTGGCGCCCGGAGCGGCGGAAGCCCTCGAGGAACGCCGGCGCGCGCTCCAGCGGGCGATCGCCTCCCAGGCGCGCCTCAAGCGCACGCCGATCCTCGAATTCGTCGTCGACCCGGCGATCGTCGAGGGGGCGCGCATCGAGGAGGCGCTGCGCCGCGCCAATGCCGCCCAGCCGGGCGAGACTCCGTCCGGGGAGGAAAGCTGACGCCCGGGGCCGGCGCGGGCCCGACCCCCCGCGCCCGGCGGGATCTCGACGGCGTCGTCGTCGTCGACAAGCCGGCGGGGTGGACCTCGCACGACGTCGTCGCCCGGGCGCGCGGGATCCTCGCCGAGAAGCGTTGCGGCCATGCCGGTACCCTCGACCCGGACGCGACCGGAGTGCTGGTGATCGGGGTCGGCCGGGCGACGCGCCTCTTGCGGTTCGCGACCGCGTTGCCCAAGACCTACGTCGGCGAGGTCGTGTTGGGGACCTCGACGTCGACCCTCGACGCCTCCGGGACGGTGACCGGGACGTACGAGATGGCGTCGGTCACGCTCGAGGGCGTGCGCGCCGCCGCGGCCGCGCTCACCGGAAGGATCCTGCAGACCCCACCGATGGTCTCGGCGGTCAAGGTCGCCGGCCGGCGCCTGCACGAGCTCGCCCGCGCCGGCGTCGAGGTCGAACGCAAACCGCGCCCGGTCGAGGTCTTCCGGTTCGACGTCGAGGCGACCGACGATCCGGCGGTCTTCGCGGTCGAGGTCGACTGCTCGTCGGGCACGTACGTGCGCGTGCTCGCCGCGGACCTCGGTGCCGCGCTCGGCGGGGGCGCGCACCTGCGGGCGCTCCGCCGCACGGCGGTGGGTGGCTTCGTCGTCGACCGGGCCGTGATGCTCGACGCGCTCGGCCCCGGTGACGTACGGCCGATGGGGGAGCTCGTCGCCCATCTGCCGGCGGTCGCCGTCGACGCCGGGGTCGCCGCGGCGATCGCCCACGGTCGGGTGCTCCCCCGCCCGCTCGTCGGCGCGACGGGCGACGGGCCCTGGGCCGTCTTCGACGGGTCCGGACAGCTGCTCGCCGTCTACGAGGCGTATGCGGCTGACCGCATGAAGCCGACGGTTGTCGTGTGCACCGAAGCGCCCGGCGGATAGGGGTCCCGCGGTCGGCCCGTGCGAGGGGAGACGAAGCGGTCGCGCCCGTCTCGATGGCCACGCGCACTTCGCCGACGGCGGGCTGGGGCGACTTTCCCGGCGAGTAGGGTCGGGACCCGATGGCCGCGCCCGACCGCCGCGTCGAGAGGGAGGGCTACGTCGTCGCGACGATCGGCACCTTCGACGGCGTCCACCTCGGGCACCGGCGCTTGATCGACGAGACGAGGCGTCAGGCCGCACGGTCCGGTTTGCAGAGCGTCGCCGTCACCTTCGACCGCCACCCGATGACGATCGTGCGCCCGGACTCCGCGCCGCGCCTCCTTACCGGTCTCGACCACAAGCTGGAGTTGCTGCGGGCCCGCGGTGTCGAGGTCGTCGTGCTCGAGTTCAATGCGTCCCGTGCCGCGCAGAGCGCGGAGGACTTCGTCGAGCGTGTGCTCGTCGAGCAACTGGGCGTGCGTGCCCTCGTCGTCGGATCGACCTTCCGTTTCGGCCACCGGCACCGCGGCGACGCGGCCCTGCTCGAATCGATGGGCGCGCGCCTCGGCTTCTCGGTCACGCCGATCGAGCTCGTCACCGACGATGCCGAGCACGCCGTCGTGTCGTCGTCGCTCATCCGCGCGCTCATCGACGAAGCGCGTCTCGACGAAGCTCGCCGTCTGCTCGGGCGGGACCACGAGGTGCGCGGCGAGGTGGTCGACTCGTCCTCCGGCCTGGTCGCGATCCCAGCGGAGCTCCACGTCCCACCGGCTGACGATTACCTCGTGTCGTGGTCGGTCGCGAGGACAACCGGCACTGGCACCGCCCGTGTGCGCGCCGGCGGCAGTGACGAGCCGACGCTCATCGAGCTCGCGGCGGGCGTCGTCGACGCGGGCGACGGCGTGCCGGACACGCTCGCCGAGGGCGCGCGGATCGCCGTGCGGTTCGTCGAGCGTCTCGGTTCGGCGCCGGATGAAGGGGTCTCCGGGCTCCCGGGCCGAACGCAACGGCCTCGGTAGGATCGGCGGCCGTGGCGACCCATCCGATCCGGGTCTTTGGCGACCCGGTGCTCCGCCAGCCGACCCTCGACGTCGACCAGGTCGACGACGCGCTCCGCCAGTTCGCCGGCGACATGCTCGAGACGATGTACGCCGCGCCCGGCGTCGGGCTCGCCGCGCCGCAGGTCGGTGTGCAGCGCCGGTTCTTCGTCTACGACGTCGGTGACGGGCCGGGGGCCGTCGTCAATCCGCGGATCGTCGGGACCTCGGGGGAGTGGACGTACCTCGAGGGCTGCCTGTCGGTTCCCGACCTGCACTGGGAGATCGTCCGCCCCGCCAAGGTCCATCTCGTCGGGGTCGGGCTCGACGGGGACGAGATCGACGTCGAAGCCGACGACCTGCTCGGCCGGTGCTTCCAGCACGAGGTCGATCACCTCGACGGGAAGCTCCTCATCTCGCGGCTCGCACCCGACGACCGCAAGGACGCGATGCGGATCCTGCGCGAACGCGCGCTTTCCGACGGTCACTAGGGAGCGGGCCGTGAGTCGGCTCGTCTTCCTCGGCACGCCGGAGGTCGCGGCGCGCACGCTGCGCGCACTCGTCGAAGCAGGCCACGACGTCGTGCTCGTCGTCACCGCGCCGGACCGCCGGCGCGCCCGCCGGGCCAGCGTCTCGCCGACGCCGGTGAAGACGGTCGCCACGAAGCTCGGCATCCCGGTTACCGAGCGCGTGGAGGAGGCGGTGGGGGCGGGCGCCTCGCTCGGCGTCGTCGTCGCCTTCGGCCGGATCGTCGCCCCGGACGTGCTGGCCCGCCTGCCGATGGTGAACCTTCATTTCTCTTTGCTGCCGCGCTGGCGTGGCGCGGCGCCGGTCGAACGGGCGATCCTCGCCGGCGACCCGACGACCGGGGTCTGTGTCATGGCGCTCGAGGCGGGCCTCGACACCGGTCCCGTCTACGACCGCCGGGAGGTCGTGATCGGCGACGCGGAGACGGCCGCCGAGCTGCGCGCCCGCCTCGGCGGGATCGGCACGGCGCTCCTCCTCGAGATGCTCGACCGGCCCGGGGGGTTGCCGGAGCCCGTGCCGCAGTCCGGCGAGCCGACCTACGCGGCGAAGCTCACGCCGGACGAACTGCGGCTCGACTTCTCCCGTTCCGCCGTCGAGTGCGCCCGAGTCGTGCGCGCCGGGCGAGCCTGGACGACCTACCGCGGCCGGCGGCTCCTCGTCGTCGCGGCGCGTCCCTTCGCCGACGCCGAGGCGCCCGGGTCGCCGGGGCGGCTCGCGGGGTCAGGAGTCGCCACGGGCGCGGGCGTGCTCGAGCTCGTCGAGGTCCAGTCCGAAGGCCGCGGTCCGCTTTCCTTCGCCGCGTGGGCCGCCGGCGCGCGTCCGGGTCCCGCGGAGGTCCTCGGCGCTTGACGACGGCGGGGCGCGCCCCGGGCGGTAGTGTCCGCCCAGTGCTCGCGCCCGGTGAGTTCCGCATAAACCCATCGATCCTGTCGGCCGACTACGGCGCCCTCGCCGCCGCGGCGGGCGAGGTCGCGACCGTGACCGACTGGCTGCACGTTGACGTGATGGACGGGCACTTCGTCCCGAACCTCACGATCGGGCCGCCCGTCGTCGCCTCGTTGCGCCGCCACAGCACGGCGTTCTTCGACTGCCACCTCATGGTGACGAACCCCGAGGACCTGCTCGACGGGTTCGCCGATGCCGGCGTCGACCTCGTCACCGTCCACGTCGAGATCGGCCGCACCGCCCGCCTCGCCGCGGCGATCCGCGACCGGGGCATGCGGGTCGGGCTCGCCCTCAACCCCGACACGCCCCTATCCGACGTGGAGCCGTATCTCGGGGTGATCGACCTTCTGCTCTGCATGACCGTCTTCCCGGGGTTCCCGGGCCAGGCGTTCATCGACGACGTCGTGCCGAAGATCGCCGAGGCCCGGGCCGCCATCGATTCCCGGGGTCTCGCCGTCTCGATCGAGGTCGACGGGGGCATCGACACGGAGACCGCCCCCAGGACCGCGACCGCGGGGGCGCGGGTCTTCGTCGCCGGCGCGGCGATCTTCGACTCTCCCGATCCCGCCGCCGCCGTCGAGGCGCTGCGCGACGCCGTCGCGTCCGTCATCCACGCCGAACCGAGCCCGTCCGACCCGAAAGGTTCATGATGCTCCGACTCGTCGTTCCGAAAGGGAGCCTCGAACGCCAGACCATGGAGCTGTTCGCCGCGGCGGACCTGAAGATCCAACGCAGTTCCGAGGTCGACTACCGCGGCACGATCGACGACGCGCGCATCGACGAGGTGCACGTGCTGCGTCCCCAGGAGATCCCGGTCTACGTGGCCGACGGCATGTTCGACCTCGGGATCACGGGGCGGGACTGGATCGAGGAGACCGGGGCGAACGTCGTCGCGCTCGGCGAGCTCGTTTACTCGAAGACGACCGAGAAGCCGGTCCAGATCGTCCTCGCCGTGCACGGGTCGTCGACGGCGCGCCGCGTCGAGGACCTCCCGGCGGGGACGCGGGTGTCGACCGAGTACCCGCGGCTCGCCGAGCGGTTCTTCGCCGATCACGGGGTGCAGGCCGACGTCCGCCTCTCCTACGGGGCGACCGAGGCGAAGGTGCCCGAGATCGCCGACGCCGTCGTCGAGATCACGGAGACGGGCCGGGCCCTCGAGGCGGCGGGCCTGAAGGTGATCGACGTCGTCATGGAGAGCAACACCGTGCTCGCCGCCAACCCCACCGCGGCGGCCGATCCCGTCAAGGCCCACGCCATGGGCCAGATCCTCACCCTGCTCCAGGGGGCGCTCGACGCCCGCAGCCACGTGCTCGTGAAGCTCAACGTCGCCGAGCGCGACCTCGAGGCCGTGATCGCCGTGCTCCCGTCGCTCAAGTCGCCGACGGTGTCGAAACTGTTTGGCGAGGGCGGCTTCGCGATCGAGACGGTCGTGCCGAAGTCGACGGTCAACGTGCTCATCCCTGAGCTGAAGGATCGGGGCGCGACCGACATCATCGAGCTGCCGCTCGCGAAGATCGTCCATTGATCCAGGGTGACGAGCGCGCGGACTCTGATCCCTGGGGTTCGCTCGTCGCAGCCCACGACGGAGCGGTCGTCGAGTTCGCCGCCGATGCCGGCCTGGGGGTGGTCGAGGACAGCGCGGGTCGCCGTTACCCGTTCCACTGCACGGCGATCGCCGACGGCACGCGGTCGATCGAGGTCGGCGCGGCGGTGCGCTTCTCCGTCGCGCCCGGGCACGGCGGACGCCTCGAGGCCCGTGACCTGACGGTCTAACCGGCGGGCGGCCCGCCCTTCGTGCCGTTGCCGTCGGTTGGTGTCGCGGCCGCCTTGTCGGACAGTTCGACGAAGGCGAGCCGGATCTGGGCGAGCGCCCCATGCAAGGTCGGCGCGGACTCGCCGAGCCGGTCGCCGAGAGTGTCGACCATTGCGCCGAGCGCGTCGATCGCCAGCTTCGCCTTCGAAAGATCCGGCGGGCTCTGGGTGAGGTAGAGCGCGGCGAGCTGGAAAAGGCCGAAGCAGTGATTGGCGACGATGTCCTCGGCCGGCGCAGCGGCGAGTTCATGCTCGATCGCGGCGCGCTCGGCGGCCAGCTGCTCCGCGGTCAGCTCCTCGGCGGGCTTGTCCGCCGCACCGCCCGCAGCCTTCTCGGGTGCCGCGTCTACGGGCACGTCGGGGACTCCGTGCTCGCCCTCCGGTGTCCACAGAGTGGGCATGCTGCTAGCCTACGGGCAAATAAGCGGGAAAGCGGGGCTGCACGACGTGCGACTCCCACCCGATCACCGTCGAGGTCGTGTCCGGGCGAGTGCATCGGGTCTTCGGTGATCGCGCCGTTGGGCGTCGCATTCCCCGGTCCGGGTCCTTCGTCGGAGGTCCCGAAACAACGAGAGGAGTGATGCCCAATCTCGACAGTCCCCACCGTCAACGAGCCGCGAATGAACGAACGCATCCGCGCCCGCGAAGTTCGCCTCGTCGATCCAGAAGGACAGCAACTCGGCATCAAGCTGTTGCCCGAGGCGCTGTCGATCGCACGGCAGATGGATCTCGATCTCGTTGAGGTGGCGCCACTCGCCGATCCTCCCGTCTGCCGGATCATGGATTACGGGAAGTTCAAGTTCGACGAGGCTCAGCGGCAGAAGGAATCACGTCGCCGAGCGACGAACGTCGGGATCAAGGAGATGAAGTACCGCCCGAAGATCGGCCCGGGTGACTTCGACACGAAGACACGCCAGGTGGCGAAGTTCCTGACCGAGGGGCACAAGGTCAAGATCACGATCATGTTCCGCGGCCGCGAGGTCTACCACCCCGAGCTCGGCAAACGGATCCTCGACCGCATCGCCGAGGTGACGGAGGGCAGCGCCAAGGTCGAGTCTGAGCCGCGCCTCGACGGGAGGAACATGGTGATGGTGCTCGCGCCGGACAAGCGGGCACGCCAGAGCCAGGCGGCGCGTTCGGCGGCGATACCCGCCGAGCCGGCGCCACCGGGCGACGAGGCGGCCGCGGGTTAGGGCACGTTCGACCCGGCGTCGGCCGGGCCAGGGATTCGCGAACGACGAGGTAGATCATGCCGAAGATGAAAACTGACAAGGGTGCCGCCGCCCGGTTCAAGATCACCGGGACGGGCAAGATGATGCGGCGCAGGCCCTTCAGGTCGCACCTGCTCGAGAAGAAGTCGTCGGTGCAGACGCGCCGGCTGGGCCGCGAGTCCGAGGTCGCGCCGAGCGACCGCCGAACCGTCCGCCGGATCCTCGGGATCTGAATCGCCCGCCGGGCCCGCGCACGCGGGCGTGCGGCACGGAGTTCTCACTGAAAGGAGCGTCATGGCGAGGGTCAAGCGCGCCGTCCATGCCAAAAAGAGCCACCGCACGGTCCTTGGACGGGCCGAGGGCTACTACGGGAACAAGTCCCGGTCGTTCCGCGCGGCCAACGAGCAGGTCATGCACTCGCTGCAGTACGCGTACCGTGACCGCCGGGCGCGCAAGGGCGAGTTCCGCCGGCTCTGGATCCAGCGGATCAACGCCGCCTCGCGGGCCGAGGGGATGAGCTACAGCCGCCTCATCGCCGGCCTCCACCGGGCCGAGGTCGATGTCGACCGCAAGGTCCTCGCCGACATCGCCGTGCGTGACGCCGCCGCCTTCTCCGCCCTCGTCGACATCGCCCGGCGTTCGCTCGCCGGCGAGACCGAGCTCGAGGGTCCGGAACCCGTCGCCGCCAAGGCCGCTGTCGAGGCGACTTCCTGAGCGACCAGCTCCTCGGCGGCCGCCATGCGCGGGTGCAGCGGCTGCGCCGCCTCGTCCGCCAGCGCACCGTGCGGCGCCGCGACCACGCCTTCGCCGCCGAGGGCCCGAAACTCCTCGCCGCGGCGCTCGACGCGGGCGCCCCGATCGAGGCGGTCTACTTCGCCCCGGAGGCGCGCACGACCCCCGGCGCGGCCGAGGTGCTCGAGCGGGCGCGAAAGGCGGGTGTCCGGGTCTACGGGCTCGCCGAGGGGGTGATCGAGCGCGTCAGTGACGCGACGACGCCCCAGCCGCTCATCGCCGTCGTCGCGACCGTCGCCGCCGAGCTCGGCGCGGTCGTGCACGCGCCACTGCTCTACGTGCTCGTCGACGTGCGCGACCCGGGAAACCTCGGCGCGATCGTGCGCGTCGCCGCCGGGTCCGGTGCCGGGGGCGTCGTTTGCTGCGAGGGGACGGCGGACCTTTACAACCCGAAGACCGTGCGCGCCTCGGCGGGGGCGCTCTTTTCCGTGCCGGTGGTCGCCGATGTGCCGGCTGCGGTGGCGCTCGGTCAACTCGCCGCGGCGGGTTACCGGCGCGTCGGCGCCGCGGCCCGGGGCGGCGCCGACTACTCGACGGTCGATCTCGGCCCCAAGGTCGCCCTCGTTCTCGGCAACGAGGCGCAGGGGCTCGGGCCGGAGCTCGGACCGGCGCTCGACGCGGTCGTGACGATCCCGATGGCCGCGGGGACCGAGTCGCTCAACGTCGCGACGGCCGCCGCGGTGCTCGGCTTCGAGCTCGCCCGTCGTCTCGGGCTCGCCGTGGGCGGGCCCTACGATGAGCGCTCGTGAACCGCAAGAGGCCCGTCGCCGCTGACGAGGAACCGACCGGACCGCCGAGCGCGGCCTCGATCGCCGCGTACGTCACCCGCGCCGAGGGCCTCGTCGCCGGCGCCGAGGACCTCGGCGCGCTCGACGCCGCCTGGGCCGAACTCCTCGGCCGGCGCGCCGCGCCGAACGTCTGGAAGCGGGCGCTCGGCGGCCTCGCCGAGTCCGAGCGCCGGGAGCTCGGCGGGGCCCTCAACGCGGCCCGGACGCGCATCGAAACGCTCTTCGCGACCCGACGGGCTGACCTCGAGAAAGTCGCGCGGGCCACGGTCCTCGAGTCGGACCGGCTCGACCTCACCGAGGTCCTGCCGGCGCCCGGCCCCGGCCACCTCCATCTCGTGAACCGGGTGCGCGAGGAGCTCGAGGACGTGTTCCTCGGCATGGGCTACGAGATCGCCGAGGGACCCGAGGTGGAGACCGACTGGTACAACTTCACGGCGCTCAACATGCCCCCGGACCACCCGGCCCGGAGCGGGCAGGACAGCTTCTACCTCGACCTGGGCGACGGGGAGAGCGTCGTGCTCCGCACCCACACGTCGCCCGTCCAGATCCACCTCCTCGAACGGGGGGAGCTGCCGATCTACGCCGTCATGCCCGGCCTCGTCTACCGCCGCGACACGCCCGACGCCTCGCACCTCCCGGTTTTCCACCAGGTCGAGGGGCTCGTCGTCGATACCGGAGTCACCTTCGGCGATCTCGCCGGGACGATCGACACCTTTACCAAGGCGATCTTCGGGACCGACGTCACGGCGCGGCTGCGGCCGGGGTACTTCCCGTTCACCGAGCCGTCTGCGGAGTTCGACATCTCCTGCACGATCTGCGGCGGGGTCGGCTGCCGCACCTGCGCCGGGGTCGGCTGGATCGAGCTCGGCGGCTGCGGGATGGTCCACCCCGCGGTGCTCGAATCGACTGGCGTCGACCCGGAGGTGTGGTCGGGCTTCGCCTTCGGGTTCGGCATCGACCGCGTGGCGATCATGCGGCACGGGATCGAGGACCTGCGCACCCTTGTCGAGAACGACGTGCGCTTCCTCACCGGAGTCTGAGATGGCCACGGGCGGCGTGACTGCGGCGGAAGAGGTTGCAAAAGGAGCAGTGTGCGGGTCCCGCTTTCCTGGCTGAGCGAGTTCACGCCCTTGGGTGTCGTCGCTTCGGACGCCGCGGGCGTCGCCGCGCTCGGTGCCGAGCTCGACTCGCTCGGGCTCGTCGTCGAGGGCGTCGAGCGCGTCGCCGGCGACCTGCCCGGCGTCGTCGTCGCCCGGGTCACGGAGATCCGGCCGATCCCCGGCGCCGACCGCATTCGGCTCGCCGTCGTCGACTCCGGCGGACCCGGGCCGGTCGAGGTCGTCTGCGGGGCCTGGAACTACGTGGTCGGCGACGTCGTGCCGTTCGCCACGGTCGGGGCGCGCCTTTCCGGGGGAGTCGAGATCACCCGGCGTCAGATGCGCGGGGTGACGTCGAACGGGATGTTGTGCTCGGCCGCCGAGCTCGGTCTCGGCGCCGACAGCTCGGGGCTCTTCGTCCTCGCCTCGACGGGCGCCGCCGACGCCGCCCTGCCGGCCGGTCTCGAGCTCGGCACGCCGGTCGCCGAGTACCTCGGGCTCGCCACCGACGTCGTGTTCGACCTCGAGGTCGAGCCGAACCGGCCAGACTGTCTCTGCGTGACGGGGGTCGCCCGGGACCTCGCGGCGCGTCGGCACCTGCCCTTCGCCGTCCCGGCGCCGGTCGTCGCGGAGACCGGGCCGCCGGTCGGCTCGCTCGCCGGCGTCGTCATCGAGGCGCCCGACGCCTGCCGGCGCTTCGCCGCCCGGGTGGTCACCGGGATCACCGCCGTCGCCTCGCCACCCGACGTCCAGCGCCGTCTCATCCTTAGCGGCATGCGGCCGATCCACTCGGTCGTCGACGCCTCGAATTACGCGATGCTCGAGCTCGGCCAGCCGACCCATCCCTACGACCTCGACCGGCTGGCGGGCCGCGGGCTGCGCGTCCGTTTCGCCCGGCCCGGCGAGACACTCACGACCCTCGACGGCGAGGCACGGGTCTTCGGTCTCGAGCGCCACCGTTCCGGTGCTGAACGCGCCGTCGAGGACCTCCTGATCTGCGACGGGCACGACGTCGCGGTCGGCATCGCCGGGATCATGGGCGGCGAGTCGAGCGAGATCGCCGCCACGACGACGGCGGTCCTTGTCGAGGCCGCCGACTTCGCGGCGATGGCCGTCGGGCGCACCGCCCGGCGCCAGAGCCTGCGCACCGAGGCCTCGACGCGATTCTGGCGGGGAGTCGACCCCGAGGGCCAGGTGCGCGCCGCGGATCGTGTCGCCGAGCTCATCGTCGCCGCGGCCGCCGCCGCCGGGGCGCCGTCGCCCGTCGTCGCGGCCGGCGTAATCGACGCCTGGCCGCGGCCGGTCGCACGGCGCACGATCCGGCTCCGGCCGGAAAGGCTCAACGCGACGCTCGGCACCGACATCTCGGCCGACGCGATCGTGGCCTACCTCACGCCGATCGGTTTCGCCGCCACGCCGGACCAGGACGCGCTCGTCGTCGAGGTCCCCTCGTTCCGGCCCGACGCCGAACGCGAGGTCGACGTGATCGAGGAGGTCGCCCGGCACCACGGCTACGCCCGCATCCCACCGACCCTGCGTCGCTCGCCAGCTGTCGGGCTGCTGACGGCGCACCAGGCCGACCGTCGCCGGCTCGCGGGCCTCGTGGCATGTTGTGGCGCCAACGAGGCCTGGACGAGCTCGATCGTCAACCCCGACACGGCGCGGCGCCTCGGCGACCCCGCGGCGCCGGTCGGCCTCACGAACCCGGTCGTGCGCGAGGAGTCAGCCCTGCGCACAAGTTTGCTGCCGGGGCTGCTCGGCGCGGCTCGTCACAACGCGGCGGCGCGCAACGCAGCGGTGCGGCTGTTCGAGATCGGGCGGGTGTTCGGCCGGCCTAGCGACGACGGCGAGCTGCCCGTCGAGCGCGAGCAGCTCGGCGTCGTGCTCGCCGGCGACGGAGACGGCGCGCCGGCCGCGGTCCACCTGTGGCGCCGGATCGTCGAGGGGCTGGGAATCGATCCCGGTGCGGTCGAGCTCGCCCAGGACGAACCCGGGTCGCGGACGCTGCTCGCCGGCAGGGAAGCGTTCGGCTGCCAGCCGACGCGCACGGCCGTCGCGCGCGCGACCGCGCCGGACCAGGCGATCGGCACGATCGGCGTGGTCGGCGAGGTCGACCCGGACGTCGCCGCGGCGTACGACCTCGGTGCCCGGCGGGTCGGCTGGCTCGTCCTCGACACGGAACGTCTCTTCGCGCTCCGCCGCCGGGACGGTCGCCCGCCCGCGCTCAGCCGGTTCCCCTCGAGCGACATCGACCTGTCGTTCACCCTCGACGAGTCCGTCCCGGCGGCACGACTCGAGTTCGTCCTGCGGGCGGCGGCGGGGAAGTACTGCGAGAGCGTCCGCCTCGTCGACGTCTTCCGCGGCGCCACGCTCGACCCCGGGTCGCGCAGCCTCACGTACCGCATCCGTTTCATCGCGCCGGACCGCACGCTCACCGACGCCGACGTCGCCACGGCGCGCGTCCGCTGCATCGGCGCCGCCGAGGCCGAACTCGGGGCGGGACTGCGCGGCTGATCGACGTGGCGGCTCCGAGGTCGCGATGGCTCGCTCGCGCGACCTCGCGGAATCCCGCCGGCGTGCTCGCCCGCTGGGCATTCGTCGCCGTGCCGACACTGCTCGCTCTGGTGCTCGGGGCGGCCGACCTCGACGGCCGCAGCATCTGGCTCGACGAGGCGGCGACGGCCTCGATCACCGCCCAGCACGGCGCGGCACTCGGGTCGGCGATGGCCCGCGACGGCGGCAACATGCTCGGCTATTACGCGCTCGTCCACGTCCTCGTCGGGTGGTTCGGGAGCAACCTGTTCGTGCTGCGCCTGCCTTCGGTGATCGGAGCCGCGGTGACGACAGCGCTCGTCGCCGTCCTCGCCCGACGGTGGTTCTCCCGCCGGGTCGCGCTCGTCGCCGGGTTGTTCTCGGCGGTGAGCCTGCCCGCGGTCTACTGGTCGCAGAACGCCCGCAGCTACGCGCTGATGATGGCGTTCGTCACCGCGTCGTATCTCTCGTTCTGCGCCCTCGTCGACCAGCCCGAGGGCACCCGCGGGGGCTGGCGCGCCTTCGTTCTCTACGTGGCGACGACGACGCTCGCTCTGTACATGAGCTTCGTCGCCGTCCTTGTCATCCCCGCCCAACTCGTCGCGCTCATCGGCCGGCGCCGTCGGGTACGCCCCGTCGTCGCGGCGGTCGTCGTCGTCGCCGCGATGTGCGCGCCGCTCGCCGTGCTCGCGCGCACGCGCGGTTCGGGACAACTCTTCTGGGTGCCGCGACCGAACCTCGCCGCGCTCGGCCAGGTCCTCGTCTCGCTTTCCTCGGCGGGCTTCCAGCCGAACTTCCACCTCACCGCGACGGGGATCTTCCTCGCCGTCGCGACCGTCGCCGCTTTCGCCGCCGCGCTTTGGTATCTCGCCGCCCACCTCGTCCGTGACCGCTCGACCGCCCAGGTCCGCGGCGAGCTCGTCGTCGTCGGCTGGCTTGTCGTGCCGCTTGTGCTGTCCTTCGTCGAATCCCACGTCGCCCAGCCGACCTTCACGGCGCGCAACCTGCTCGTCTCGCTGCCGGCTGGCGCGATCGTGCTCGCCCGGGTCGTGGCCGACCGCCGCTTCGGGCGGATCGCCAGTGCGGGCCTCGTCGCCGGCTTCGTCGGGTTCCGTGCCGCGCAGCTCGTGCCGTCCTACGGCGTGTCGCCCGAGCCCTGGAACGCCGTCACGCTCCGGGTCCTCCAGTACGCCGAGCCGGGCGACTGCATCGGCTTCTACCCGTCCGACGGCCGGATGGTGTTCCTTTACTACCTCGACCACTTTGTGTCGATCACGCAGTACGTGCCCCGGCCGGTCCTGCCGGCGACGCCGTTCTCGGAGAACGTCCCCTACGTCGAGCGATACGCGACGCTGCCGGATGCCGCGCTGCGACAGGTCGCGGCCAGCTGTCCGCGCCTGTGGCTCATCGTCAGCCACCAGGGGTCGGCGACCGGGACAGCGATGTCGCAGCGGAACTACCGCACCTACCTCCGGCTCGCCGGCGAGCTCGAGACGTTCTACCCGTCGGCGACGATTTACACGCGGGGCTGGGCGAGCCCGATCTCCATCTGGCTCTACGGACCGCTCCCCCCGGCGACCCAGGTCCTCCCGACGGTCTCCGACACCTAGACGACTCGGGAATCACTGCTTGGGCGCGACGAGCAGAGCTCGGATCCTGTGCGCCCCGGCGAGGATCGCGCCAGATGGATCTCGGCGTCCTACGTGGCGTCGAGAAGTGCCGCCTTCTTTGCCGACCTGCCGGCGATCCGCGTTCCCACGACGGCGAGTGCCGCGCATGCCAGGGTGAGCACGATCCAGAAAGGCGCGGCGCCCTCCAACGGGCCGGTGAGGACGGCGCGACCAGCCGGAGCCGAATACGGGGCGCACGAGCCCGCGGCCCAGAGCGCACGGGGCAGGTCATCACAGGAGTGGTTCGCGACGAGGTGCCAGGGCTGCAGGGCGAGGGCGGCGACGTAGACGCTGATGGCGAGTCTCAGCAACACCGTGGCGCCGGTACCGATCCGTGAGAGCCACACGCCAGTGCGGATCGCGCGCGCCGTCGCGGGCGCGCGGCGCGCGGCCACCCGCCCGACGAGCATGGCCGCGACGAGCCAACCGCCGAAGCCGCAAACGATCGCGGCAGCGTGCAGGAATGTGACGAGGCGTGGGTCACCGGGCGAGACGACAACGGTGACGTCGTAGAACCGATGCGTCGTCGGCGAGAGCTTGTACGAGCCGCCGGTCACCCCGCCCGGGCTGATGTGGGAGGCGAGGGACCACAGCCCCAATCCGGAAGCGACGGCGATGAAAGGTGTGGCCATGGCGGCGACGTATCGTCGCCTCGCCGCCCCCGGTCGCAGCTCGTGCGCCTGGCTGATGAGGATGCGCCACCCGAACGCGAGCATGAGAAGGACGAGAGCGAGAGCGAAGAAGGCGAAGTTGCCCGCGTCCTCGGCGACCCGTCCCGCGGTGCTGAGCCGGCCGTTTCCGGACCAGTAGCCCCCGCGGTGGCTCGCGTAGAGACCGAGCATCATGAGCGGCATCGCCGCGAGCGCCGACGCCGTGACCGATGTCCGAGCGCGGTTCCGCCACGCCGACGGAGTCGGCGGCATGCCGGTGCCGGAAAGTCTCGTCCACACCGCCCCGGCCATCAGGTTCGGGAGCGCCCGGGCGCCCGAGCGGCCCTCGGCATGCAGATCGGCGAGGAAGCCCAGCTGGCCGTCGCCGTAACGGGCGCGCCACCACGGCGGGTAGCAGGCGACCGCGATGCGGCCGAGCAACGGGACGGTCGCGTGACGTCCGGCGCCCGGTACGGTGCGGCCCGCCTCAGCCATTGGTCCGACCGCCGTTCGGGCGCGCCGGGCGGGCGAGTCGGAGACGGGCCCTCGAGGTCGCGGTCACCCGTCCGAGCTCGTCGAGCTGCTCGTGCAGCACCGCCAGCCCGGTTGCCGTCAACTCGTAGGGGTGCCGGCGGTCCTCGGCTTCAAGGGCCCGCACGAGCCCCCGCTCCTCGAGGCGCGCCAGGCACCCGAAGACGGTTCCCGGCCCCATCGACACGTGCGAGAACGCCTCGATGTCCTTCATGAGGGCGTAGCCGTGCTTGGGCCCGTCGGCGAGGCTCGTGAGAACGAGGAGCGCCGGGTCGGGTCTCGGGAAGAGACGGGTCGAGTTCATTCGGCCAAGGATATATCGCCTGACGTAATAGTCAAGATGTGGCCTCGTGAATTCTGCTTGGTGGCGAAGCGCCGGCGCGGCTTCGCCCCGGGTTCGCGGCGGATGCTCCGGTGGGGCAAGTCGTGTGGTCGCCCGGCGTCTTTTGGTCCTACCCTGGGACGATGAGCCTGAGATACGTGGATCAGCGCGGCCGTCAGGCGGATACTGCCGGTGATGATCAAATCGGTGCCCTGGCGGCGGGCGTGACGGACCCGGGACGGTCGCGATGAATACCCCGAGCGTCTCGTTCTCGATCACGATGCGGGTCGAGCTCAGCGACCCCCGTGGTGTCGGCGCGATCACGACCACCGTCGGCGACGCCGGCGGTCTCGTGACGGCGCTCGACGTCGTCGAGTCCCACGGCGACGCGCTCGTCGTGGACCTGGCGTGCAACGCCTTCAACGAGACGCATGCCGAAAGCCTGACCGCCGCGGTCGAAGCGGTCGAGGGCGCGCACGTCCGGGCGATGAGCGACCGGACGCTCCTCCTCCACCTCGGCGGCAAGCTCGCCATCGCCTCCCGGGTGCCGTTGCGCACCCGGGACGACCTCTCGATGGCCTACACGCCGGGAGTCGCCCGGGTCTCGATGGCGATCGCCAAGGACCCCGCCGCGGTGCGCAACCTGACGATCAAGCGCAACACCGTCGCCGTCGTGACCGACGGCTCCGCGGTGCTCGGCCTCGGCAACATCGGGCCGGAGGCCGCCCTCCCGGTCATGGAGGGCAAGGCGTTGCTCTTCAAGCGATTTGCCGACGTCGACGCCTGGCCGATCTGCCTCGCGACCCAGGACACCGACGAAATCGTTCGCACCGTCGAGTGCATCGCGCCGGTCTTCGGCGGGATCAACCTCGAAGACATCGCCGCGCCGCGCTGTTTCGAGGTCGAGGAACGACTGCGCGAGTCGCTCAACATCCCCGTCTTCCACGACGACCAGCACGGCACCGCCATCGTCGTCTTCGCGGCTCTGACGAACGCGCTCCGCGTCGTCGGCAAGCAGATGAAGGAGGTGCGCGTCGTCGTCCTCGGCATCGGCGCGGCGGGCGTCGCCATCACGAAGCTGTTGCTTGCCGAGGGCGTCGGCGATGTGATCACGCTGAACCGCCGCGGCATCCTCGACGAGAGCACGAGGGGACTCGACGAGCCGCGGCGCTGGATCGCCACCCACACCAACCGCGAGCACCGCGTCGGCGGCATCGACGAGGCGGTCGCGGGCGCCGACGTCCTGATCGGCGTCTCGGGCCCAAACCTCGTCACCGAGAAGCACCTGAAGACGCTCGGCAAGGACGCCATCGTTTTCGCGCTGGCCAACCCGACTCCGGAGGTCGACTCCGAGATCGCCCGGCGGCACGCGGCGATCGTTGCCACCGGGCGCAGCGACGAGTCGAACCAGATCAACAACGTGCTGGTCTTCCCGGGGCTTTTCCGGGGACTTCTGAACGTCGGCGCGAAGAAGATCACTGACGAGATGGAGCTCGAGGCGGGCCGGGCGCTCGCCGCGGTCGTCGGCGAGGACGAGCTCTCGCCCGCCTACATCATCCCGACCGTGTTCAACCCCGCCGTCGTCCCCGCGGTCTCCTCCGCGGTCGAGAGGGTGGCGCGCGCGTCCGCCGAGTAAGGGCCGATACGCCGTAGTCAGGCGGCCGGAGCCGCCCAGCGGATCGCGGCGACGCGTTTGTCGGAGACGTAGCCGTTCTCGACGAACCAACGCGCCGAGCGCGCGATCGCCTCGGCGGCGGGCCGCGACTCGTAGCCGAGCTCGCGCCGGGCGCGGGCGTCGCTGAAGACCATCCGGGTCGACGCCATGCGCGCCCCCTCGAGCGGCACGTGAGGCATGCGGTGGAGGAGCCTCCCCTCGACGAGCTCAGAGGCCCAGGCGGCGCCGAGCGCCGCGGCGCGCGGGACCCGGAAGCGCGGCCCGGGGAGCCCGGTCAACCGGGCGAGCTCGTCGAGGATGGCGCGCAGCTCCAGGTTCTCGCCGCCGACGATGTAGCTCCGCCCGATCTCGCCCTTGTCGGCGGCGAGCAGGTGCCCGGCGGCGACGTCGTCGACGTCGACGATGTTGAGGGCGGTGTTGAACCAGCCCGGGAACCTGCCGTTCAGGTAGTCGACGACCAAGCGGCCGGTCGGCGTCGGCGTATGGTCGCCGGGTCCGAGCGGCGTCGTCGGCAGTACCAGCGTGACCGGCGCACCGAGCGCCGTCGCCCGCAGCACCTCGTGCTCGGCGACGTACTTCGACTGCTTGTAGAGCCCGAAGAGGTGGTCGACGTGGGGCGCGCAGGTCTCGTCGGCGGGGCCGCGCTCGGCGACGCGCTCGAGCCCGAGCGTGCCAACCGAGCTCGTGTAGACGACGAGCTCGCAGCCCGCGGCGTCGGCCGCCTCGAGGACGTTGCGGGTCCCGTCGACGTTCACGCGGTAGAAAGCCGACGGGTCCGCCGCCCAGAAGCGGTAGACGGCGGCGACGTGGAAGACGACGCGCGCACCCGCGACCGCCTCCTTCATCGCCCCGGCGTCGCGCACGTCCGCCTCGACGCGCGTCACCGCCAGCGCCTCGAGGTTCCCGAGCGGGGTGTTCGGCTCGACGAGCGCGACGACGTCGAGTTTTTTCGCCACGAGGGCGCGGGTGATCGCCGAGCCGATGAAGCCGTTCGACCCGGTGACGGCGACCCGGTCACCGGGCTCGAGTGCCCGGCGGGACTTGGCGGCGTGGCGCTCCGGAGCGGTCCGGTTGCTTGCCGATTTCGCCATCGTCACTCCCGTCGTTCCGCGACCGCCCGGCGGGCCGGTCGGCCAGCCCGGACCAAAGCCAACCACAGCTGCGCCCGCCCGGCACCCGTCGCCGTCCGGGACCGGCGAGACGGCCAGTTATACACTCGCCTCCCGACCAGGAGGGGAGGTGCCGTGAGCCCATCGACCCGATCACCGGCAAGAGCGCGACTCGCGAACTTCGTCGGCGGCGAGAGCCGGGAGGCCGAAAGCGGGGAGACGACCGAGATCGTCAACCCCTCGACCGGTGAGGCCTACGCCACGGCGCCGCTCTCGCGGGCGGCCGACGTCGACGCGGCGTTCGTTGCCGCCGCCGCCGCCTTCCCGGCGTGGCGGGACGCGACGCCGGCCGAGCGGAGCCTTGCGCTCCTGCGCATCGCCGACACGATCGCCGCCCACGCCGACGAGCTCGTGCGGATCGAGGGCGAGAACACCGGCAAACCGCTCGCGCTCACGGCTTCCGAGGAGATCCCGCCGCTTCTCGACCAGATCCGGTTCTTTGCCGCCGCGGCACGGCTCCTCGAGGGCCGCTCGGCGGGGGAGTACATGGCGAACCACACGTCGTACGTGCGGCGCGAGCCCGTCGGGGTGTGCGCTGCGGTGACGCCCTGGAACTACCCGGCGATGATGGCCGTCTGGAAGTGGGCCCCGGCGCTCGCCGCGGGCAACACGATGGTGCTGAAACCGTCGGACACGACGCCCGTCTCGACGCTCTACCTCGCCGAGCTGATGGCGGAGCACCTGCCCCCGGGGGTCTTCAACGTCGTCTGCGGCGACCGCGACACCGGACGACTGCTCGTCGCCCACGAGACCCCGGCGATGGTCTCGATCACCGGCAGCGTGCGCGCCGGGATCGAGGTCGCCACCGCCGCGGCCCAGAACCTGAAGCGCGTCCACCTCGAGCTCGGCGGCAAGGCCCCCGTCGTCGTCTTCGACGACGCCGATGTCGAAGCCGCCGCGGCGGGGATCGCCCTCGCCGGCTACTTCAACGCCGGCCAGGACTGCACCGCCGCGACCCGGGTGCTCGCCGGTGGGCGCGTCCACGACGACTTCGTCGCCGCGCTCGTCGAACGGGCGAAGTCGACGAAGACCGCGGGGATCGAGGTCGCCGACGCCGACTACGGGCCGCTCAACAACGCCGACCAGCTCGCCCGGGTTACGGGCTTCTTGGAGCGCACGCCCGGCCACGCCGAGGTGCTCGCCGGCGGGGGGCCGGTGGGGGGCCGCGGCTACCTCTTCGCGCCGACGGTCGTCGACGGGCTCCGCCAGGGTGACGAGATGGTCCAGGACGAGATCTTCGGCCCGGTGATCACTGTCCAGCGCTTCGCCGACGAGGCCGAGGCGATCGCCCGGGCGAACGGCGTCCGCTACGGACTCGCCTCGTCTGTGTGGACGCGGGACCACGGACGGGCGATGAGGATGAGCAAGGCGCTCGAGTTCGGCGCGGTGTGGGTGAACACGCACATCCCGCTCGTCGCCGAGATGCCCCACGGCGGGTTTAAGAGCTCCGGCTACGGCAAGGACCTCTCGGTGTACGGCTTCGAGGACTACACGCGCCTCAAGCACGTCATGCACTACATCGGCGAGTAGGCGAAAAGGAGAAGGGACGGGCTGTGGAAGACCGCGAGCATCCGGCGCGAGAAGGTGTGTCCCAGGGTCGCGAGGTCCGGACCGAGCTGCCGGGTCCGCGCTCGCGCGCCCTCGACGCCCGGCGCCGGCGCGCCGTCGCGCCCGGGGTCTCGTCCTCGTTCCCGGCCTACGTCGCGCGCGCCTCCGGGGCGATCGTCGAGGACTTGGACGGCAACCGCTTCATCGACCTCGGCTCCGGGATCGCCGTCACCGGCGTTGGCCACGCCGCGCCCGAGGTCGTCGCGGCGGTGACGGAGCAGGTTGCCGCGTTCACCCACACCTGCTTCATGGTCGCGCCCTACGAGCCGTACGTCGCAGTCTGCGAGGAGCTGAACGCGCTCACCCCCGGCGATCACGACAAGACGTCGGCGCTTTTCAACTCCGGAGCCGAGGCAGTCGAGAACGCGGTGAAGATCGCCCGCGTCGCGGCCGGCCGGCCGGCCGTCGTCGTCTTCGACCACGCCTACCACGGGCGGACGAACCTCACGATGGCGATGACCGCCAAGGTGATGCCGTACAAACAGGGCTTCGGGCCGTTCGCGCCCGAGGTCTACCGCGTGCCGGTGTCGTACCCCTTCCGCGACCCCGCGGGGATGACGGGCGCCGAGGCGGCGGGCCGCGCGATCGACGAGATCGAGGTCCAGGTGGGGTCCGCGAACGTGGCCGCGCTCGTCGTCGAGCCGATCCTCGGCGAGGGCGGCTTCATCGTCCCGGCGGACGGATTCCTTTCGGCGCTCGCCGACTGGAGCCGGGGAGCGGGCGTCGTCTTCGTGGCCGACGAGATCCAGTCCGGGTTCGGCCGCACCGGGTACTGGTACGCCTGCGAGCACGAGGGCGTGGTGCCGGACCTCGTCGCCTCGGCGAAGGGGATCGCCGCGGGCCTGCCGCTCGCCGCGGTCACCGGCCGGGCGGAGCTGATGGCCACGGTCCACCCCGGCGGGCTAGGCGGGACCTACGGCGGCAACCCGGTCGCCTGTGTCGCCGCGCTCGCCGCCGTCCGGACGATGCGCGCCCTCGACCTACCCGCCGCGGCGCGGCACTTGGGCGACGTGCTGTCCAAACGCCTCGCCGCCATGGCCGACAGACACCCGGGCATCGGCGAAGTGCGTGGGAGGGGCGCGATGTTCGCCATCGAGTTCGTCCGGCCCGGCACGAAAGCGCCCGACGCCACGGCGACGAAGAAGGTCGTCGACGCCTGCCACGTCGCCGGGGTCATCGTCCTTTCCTGTGGCACCTACGGCAACGTCATCCGCCTGCTCCCGCCGTTCGTCATCTCCGACGAGCTATTGGGCGAGGGTCTCGACGTGCTCGCGGGCGCCGTCGACGAGGTGCTCGGGGCCGGCTGAGCGCGGGCAGCGCGGCCTCAGGTCGCGGCCGGCCGGGCCCGCCGCGCCGGCCGGTGGAGCACCTCGTTGAACTTCACGCGCCGCCCGGTGCGCAGGATCGCTCGCCGGTAGATCGTGCCGGCGATCCGTGCCATCCCGACCGACGCGGCCGTGGTGATGAGGCCGGAGGCGACGAGCTGCCACCAGGCGACCTGGCCGAGGGCGAAGAGCACCGGCATGACGAAGGGAGCCGTCGGCGGCAGGTAGGCGAGCACCTGGTTGAGAAGCGACGGGCTCGAGGCGCCGAGCGCGGTGAACGAGATGATGTAGCCGAACAGCATCGGCAGCGCGATCGGGAAGGCGACGCTCTGCACCTGTTCCTGCCGCTCGACGAGCGAACCGACGGCGGCGTAGAGCCAGCAGTAGAAGGCGTAGCCGAGGACAACCCAGACGAGCCCGACGACGACGGGGACGGGCGCGGTGCCTTTCACGAGGTTCGACCCGACGGCCGCGCCGAGCGCCAGGGCGACGGCGACGATGGCCGCCGCCTGGGCGGCCGCGACAAGGCCGATGCCCGTGACCTTGCCGACCAGCAGGCGCAGCGGCGAGACCGCGGCGAGCAGCACCTCGACGACCCTGGTCGACTTCTCCTCGACGACCCCCATCAAAAGCCACGTCCCGTACTGGGAAAGGAGCACGTAGGTGAGGATGAGGACGTAGAGGGCCGTGACGAGGTTGGCGTTCTTGTGGTGGGCGGGCTTCAGGCCCCGGATCGCCAGGCCCGCCGAGCCGGCGAGCGTGAGGGTGAGCGCGCCGATGTGCGAGGCGGGAATGCCCTGTCTGGCGAGGGCTTCCTCGACACCGAGATAGTGCGCGACGGACCGCGCGTAGGTCGCGAGCGCCGAGGTGTCCGTCGCCGAGATGCCCTGGGCGACCTCGAAGTAGCGGTCATCGACGAGGACGAGGTCGATCCGGCCCGACCGGAGCGCGGACTTCGCCGCGGCAAGCGAAGTCTCGTCGGAGATCGTGACCTTGACACCTTGCGCGGTACCCGCCGCGGCGAGCGTCGGGCGCACGAGCGCCGTCGTCGGACCGACGATGCCGACGCGGGCGACCGGCGTCCCTCCTTTGTCGATGACCGGGATGATGACCGCCGCGGCGACGCCGAGGAGTATGACGAGCGTCCCGATCCGGAAGACCCGCGTCGTCAGGCGCTCGTGGACCTCGCGCCGGACGATCAGCTCCACGTCGCCCCGGACGCGCGTTCCATGGGGCGATCTGTCCGGGCTGCCGGCCGGCGTCCCGAGCTTCTTGCGGGCGTAACGGTGCCGCCAGACGCGAATTCCGATGATCACGACAGCCAAGGCGACGATGAGGGTGGCCTTCATCGGACCGCCTCCCGGAAGACCTCGGAAAGGCGCCGCCGCTCGAAGTCGAACCGGACGACCGGACCGGCGGCCATCGCCCTGGCGAGCAGCTCCTGGCTGTCGACGCCGTCATCGAGGACGAGTCGTGATTCGCCGGCTTCGGTGCGGGAGATCGTGACCCCGCCGATCCCGCGGGCCCAGGCGCCGTCGCGGTCGCCCTCGACCTTGACGACGAGCCGCCGGGCACCCTGCCGCTCGAGCTCCTCGAGGTTCCCCTGAGCGACGAGCCGGCCCTTGTCGATGATGGCGACGGATTCGCAGATGTCCTCGACGAGGTCGAGCTGGTGACTCGAGAACAGCACGCCCCGTCCCGCACGGGCCTGCTCGTCGAGGATCCCCGTCACCTCGTCGATGCCGACCGGGTCGAGACCGGCGAACGGCTCGTCGAGGATGAGCAGTTCTGGCTCGAACGCGAGCGCCGCGGCGAGCTGGACCCGCTGCTGATTGCCGAGCGAGAGCGACTCGAGCTTGTGCGTCGCCCGGTCGGCGATCCCGAGACGCTCGAGCCAGTGCGTCGTCGCGAGAGCCGCGTCGGCGGGGGTTCTCCCGTGGAGCTCGCACACGTACTCGAGCTGGCGCTGAATCTGCATGCCCGCGTAGAGGCCCCGTTCCTCGGGCATATAACCGAACCGCCGGCGTTCGCGGAGCCCGATGGCCGCGCCGTTCCAGCGCACGGAGCCGGCGTCGAGGTCGACGAGTCCGAACACGGCCCGCATCGCCGTCGTCTTGCCAGCGCCGTTCGGGCCGAGGAACCCGAAGACCTGGCCGGGCGGCACCTCGAACGAGAGGTCGTCGAGCGCGACGACATCGCCGTATAGGCGCCGTAAGTCGAGGAACTCGAGGGTCAACGGACGGGGTCCCGGTCGGCGCCCGCGCCGTGAACGTGCCCGTGCGCCACCATTGGCGAGCCGGGCGACGCAGTGCCGCGGCCGGGTGCGGGCGCGCCCCGTCTCCTCGACGACAGCGGCGGGGTCACGGCACGAACGTACCGCGGCACCGCGATCGCCGCCATGCTCCGCCGGACCCGGCCCGTCGCTGAGGCGGGACCGGCGGCCATGCCGCGGGTCAGCTGGCGCTGGCCCTGCCGAGCGCGGCTTGCAGCGCGGTGATGAGCTCCTTGTCCTGGGCCTGGAGGTGCTTCTGGATCTCGAGCGCCTCGGAAAGGATCGATTCGGCGTCTTTGTAGGTGTCCTCGGCCCGCTTGTCGCTCGCCGCCGCGGCGATGTTCTGTCCGACGATGATGATCGAGAGCAGCACGAGTTGCAGGAACGTCTGGGCGATCCAGGCCACGATGAGGATGAGCCCGGCCTTGGTGAAAAAGAGCGGGACGTCGTCGCGGTGCAGCACTCCCGCCTCGATGAGGATCGCCGGCAGACTCACCAGGGCGATGATCGCGAACAGGTAGGCGCAGGCCATCGTCCCGACGCCTGAGGTGATCTTCACCGCGAGCCAGGAGTTGAACCGCTTGATCGTCGTGCTCGTGTCGAGCATGTCCGCTGTCACCTTCGGCTTGTCGCGGTGCTCGAGGCGTTCGAGGGTGTGCGGGTGCGGAACGTGTTCGTAGATGTCCATGGGCCCCCTTCCGACCGGTCGCGATCCTTCCATGCAGGCGCAGCGATTCGCGCCCACCGTCCGCCTAACGTCGTGATGGCGCTGTCCGCGCCCAGCTCATTGCCGGGATCGAACCGATCGGGGAGCCGGGGAGTCTTATGACCGTGAGAACTCGACGGCCAGGTGTGCCGTGCGGCGCGTGACACCGGACTCTGAAGTGCTCGAGGGGTGGATGCGGTCGTGGTACGCGCCCGCCTACCGCACCGCCTGTCTCGTTCTGAACGACGCGTCCGGGGCGGAGGAGGCGGTGCAGGAGGCGTTCCTGCGGATGTGGCGCTTCCGTGACGCAATGCCCGAGGGGGAGGCGGCGCGCCCGTGGCTCTACCGCGTCGTCGTGAACTCCTGCTACTCCTGGGCGCGCAAGCAGTGGAGCACCGACGGCCGCCGTGGGCCGTCGGATTCGCTCGCCCACCTCGCCGAGGTCTCGCCCGGCCCCGACGAGATCGCCGTCATCGGCGAGCGCGCGAGCGCCGTGCGCGCCGCGCTCGGCGCGCCTGCCCGAAGCACTGCGGGTCCCGGTCGTCCTCCGGTACTACGCGGGCCTGTCGGAGAAAGAGATCGCCGTCGCGATCCACCGGCGTCCGGGAACGGTGAAGTCCCGCCTGCACGAGGCCCGCCGGCTGCTTAGCGCCGACGCCGCGCTCAACGCGTGCGCGGCACCAGAAGAGGGGATCCGATGATTACCGACGACGAGTTCGAGGCGCTGTTTCACGAGGCGGGAGGCGACTTCGCCGTTCCCACCCGGGGCCCGGACGAGATCCTCGCGGCCGCGGCACCGCCGGTGAAGCGCGACGGGAACGTCGTGCGGGCCCGGTTCCGTCCGCGCGAGCTCGTGCTCGCCGGCACGGGTATCGCCGCCGTTGTCGCGCTCACCGTCGCGCTGCTCACCTCGTCGGGAGGGTCGCCGGCCCCGCTCGCGGCGTCGGCTCCCCGCCACGGGGTCGCGAACACGGCTACGGCTTCGACGTCGGGGACGAACGATTTCGCAGGACCCGCGATTCTCGCGCCCTACTCGAATAAAGCAACATCCCAAGCGGCGAAGGCGGAGGCGCGCGACATCATCGCGACCGGCACGCTAAAGCTCAGACTGTCGCGGGCGCGACTGCGCGGCGACGTCGCCCGCCTCGAGGCGCTCGCCGCCTCGTTCGGCGGGTACGTGTCGGCCGCCGACATCGTCGAGACCGGGTCCCGGCCCGGCGGAACGATCGTCGTGAAGGTGCCGGCGGGGTCGTTCTCCGCGTTCATCACCAAGGCCGAGAAGATCGCCAGGGTCCGGAGTCTCACGACCTCGGACACCGACGTGACCGGCAAGGTCGTCGATCTCGGCGCCCAGCTCACCGCGCTCGTCGACGAGCGCAGCCAGCTCGAGGTGCTGCTCGGCCGTGCCGGCAAGATCTCGGAACTGCTCTCGGTCGAGAACGAGATCGAGAACGTGCAGAGCCAGATCCAGCAGATCCAGGGCGAGCAGCGCACGATCGCCACCCAGGTCGACTACTCGGCGCTCACGGTCGACCTTTTCGTCCCGAAGTCCCCGCACGTGTCGAGCTCACCGAACGGCTTCGGCCACGCTGTCCACGAGGCGGTCTCCAGCTTCGTGAACGGCGTGAAGGCACTCGTCGCCCACCTCGGCGATCTGCTGTTCGGCGTACTTTCGTTCGTCGTCGTCGCCCTCATCGTCCTCGGGCTCTGGCGCCGTATCTGGCCCTGGGTCCGCAGACGGATCGCCTAGGCGGCGAGGCGCCGCGGCGGGATGCGCCCGACACGGCTCGCGCCGTTAGGGGCCGGTTGACGGCAGTGCTTACGATTCGGAAGAAGGAGTCCACGGGACGATGACGGGTTACGACCGGGAACCGGCAAGACTCCGCGCCGCCGCCGAGCGGGCGCGCACGGTGGGTGTCGTCGTCGTCGTGGCGTTGCTCGGTGCGGCGTCGCTGTCGTTGGCGGCGGGGGCCACCGAACCGTTCGCATCGGGCGCGGCGAAACCCACGCCTGGTAAGGCCTTCGCCGACCGCGTGCTCGACGAAGCGATCCTTCCGCCCGGTGCGCGGGTGACGACCTCGGCGGGTTCGGCTCCGCTTGACGCGCCGTTCGAGACGATCGACCCCGAGGCCGCGATCGATGTCCACCGGTACTACTTCGTCGACGAGTCACCCGAGGCGGTCGAGAGCTACCTCGAGGCGCACATGCCACCGGGTTCGAAGCTCATATCGGAAGGGGCGATCACCGACACCTCCGACGGCGATCTCCCGGGGATCGTGTACTCGATCCCGGTGTCGGGCGAGCACGACGTTGAAGCGGACCTCGACTACCTCTCCGGGGGCGTACCCGGAGGCGCGGTGATCCGCGTCGACGCCGAGACCGTCTGGGAGCCCTCCCGGCCGAGGACCGAACGCGCGCCCGACCATGGCGTGGTCGAGGTGACCGGTTTCTCTCGGTCGTCCGTGATGCGAGGGTCGAGCGGCCCGGTGACCTTCGTCGTTCCGGCCGCCCGGGCGCGGTCGGTCATCGGCGTGCTGAACGCGCTGCCGCTCGCGCCGAGCGGCATCTGCATGGAGGACGTGCTCCTCTTTGAGATCACCGTCCGCCCGAGCAAGGGATCGCCGCCGTTGTTCGAGGCCGAAGGTTGGCAGTGCCCGCCCGAGGTCGAGGTCACCGAACACGGTCGCTCGATGCCCGCGCTCTACGACGCGAACTGCGCGCTTCTGCGCGCGGTCGTAAAGGTGCTGCCCGTTCACGAGGCCGAGGCGACGCGCGAAGCGGCGATCGGGTGCGATCCCTCGGCCGCACCAAAGCCGGTTCATTCCTCGAGGGTCCCGCCGGCGGCGCGGGCGAGGCTGGCGACGATCGCCCGGGACATGGCGAAGGCGAACGGCGACCCGCACGTGGAGGCGGTGCAAGCCGTGGCGACGAGCCACGCGCAGGCGCTGCGGGTCGCGACCCCCGGGGACTCGACGCCGTCCATGGCCGGCAGCGAGCCCGTCTACCTGATCCTGCTGCAGGGGTCGTTCACCGCCTACGACGCGTCGCCCCCTTCCGGCGCCCCGCTGCCGACCGGCTCGTTCCTGTGTGTCGTCGTCGACCAAAAGACGTTCCAGGTGACCGACTGGGGGCTGAGCCGACACCCACCGCCGATCGCCCTGTCCTCGCTCGGGTCGGTCGCGACGATCTCGCTCGCGCCAACTCCCAGTCGGTGAGGTCCTCGGCATCCGGCCCGAACCCGCGCCCACCTCGGTCCGTGCCGGGACGATCCGGGCGTAGTGCGAATCGAATGGTCATCGCCGCGAATCTCCGATGACCTTCGATCTAATCGGGGTCGTCCCACCGGGACGTCAACTCTTGATCGCGTCCCGCGCGGTGGTGTAAATCGACCGAACCGAAGTGCTCGACGCGCGTTCAGTCTGTCAGGCCATGATCGCCAGGGACACCCCCTCTCCACCGAGTTCGTCGGCGACGGGTTGGTCGATGAGTCCCATGGACTCTTCGGAGAGGTAACGGCGTTCTGACACCTCCCACTCGTCGTGCTGTTCGACGAGCACGGCGGTCACGAGGCGCATCACCGAGGCGTCGTTAGGAAAGATCCCGACGACGTTCGTGCGTCGCTTGATCTCGGCGTTCACGCGCTCCAAGGGGTTCGTCGACCAGATCTTGGTCCAGTGCGCCATCGGGAAGTAGGAGAAGGCGAGCAGGTCGGCCTTCGCCTCCTCGAGGAGCTTGGCCACCTCCGGGAAGCCCGGCCGCAGCGTGTCGGCGACCTCGTCGAGCTGGCGGTGGATGTGGGCCCGGTCAGGCTGGGCGAAGATCGTCTTGATCGCGGCCGCGACCATCTGGGCCTTCTGTCTTTGCACCCCCGCCAGGGCGTTGCGTAGGAAGTGCACCCGGCAGCGCTGCCAGGAGGCACCGATGAAGACCTTCTCGATCGCCTCTTTCAACCCGAGGTGGTGGTCGGAGATGACAAGACGAACTCCCTGAAGTCCCCGCTGGCGAAGGCTGCGCAAAAACGCCGTCCAGAAGACCCCGTCCTCTGAGTCCCCGACATCGCAGCCGAGCACCTCGCGATTGCCGACCGAGGTGACACCGGTGACGACGACAACAGCTCTCGACACGACCCGGCCACGGACGCGACCTTTGACGTAGGTGGCGTCGCAGAACAGGTAGGGGAAGGCGACGTGGTCGAGCCGGCGGGTCCGGAAGGCCTCCATCTCCTTGTCGAGCTCACTACAGATCCGAGAGACCTCGGACTTTGAGATCCCGGAGCCGACCCCGAGGGCCCGCACCAGGTCGTCGACCTTGCGCGTCGAGACGCCATGGACGTAGGCCTCCATCACGACCGCGAACAATGCCCTGTCGATCCGGCGCCTTCGCTCGAGGATCTGAGGGAAGAAGGAGCCCGAGCGGAGCTTGGGGATGGAGAGCTCCAAGTCGCCCGCCTTGGTCGACAGCACCCGCGGACGATGCCCGTTGCGGTAGTTCTGGCGGTCCTCTGTGCGCTCGTGAGGCTCGGCGCCGATGACGCCGGTCACCTCGGCTTCTATCAGGGCTTGCAGGACCATCTCGACGCTTTGACGGATGAGATCGACGTCGTCTCCTGCCCGGAGCGCGTCGAGTAGCTCGTAGGGGTCAAAATCATGTTGGGCCACCGGTGTGATCTCCTTGTCGTGTCTTGCTGGACACGTCGAGATTCACTCCGGTGGTCCACTAAGTGGTGGACCCTCTGCGCGATTTACACCAACTCGTGGGACGTCCCCCAACTCTTTTTCGACTGACGGCGGGCGGCCCCGCCGGGGCATGGCTCCTGCCCTTTTCGGCATCCGGCCCGCCTCGGCGAGTGCCCGTCGCAGGGCGAACTCGATCTGGGCATTGACGCTGCGGAACTCGTCGTTGGCCCAGCGGGTCAGCGCATCGTGGACCGCTGGGTCGATCCGCAGCAGGACCGACCGTCGCTCGCTCACGTATACAGAGAGCCGGTGTTGACCACCGGCGAGGCCGGCTGGTCACTGCAGAGCACGACCATGAGGTTGCTCACCATGGTTGCGGTCCGCTCCTCGTCCAAGGTGACAACTCCTCCCTCGGCGAGTCGGTTGAGGGCCATCTCCACCATCCCCACGGCACCCTCGACGATGCGGGAGCGGGCCGCCACCACCGCGTTGGCCTGCTGGCGGCGCAGCATCGCCTGGGCGATCTCGGGCGCGTAGGCCAGATGGGAGATGCGCACCTCGACGATCTCGACCCCGGCGACGGCCACCCGCTCGGCCACCTCCCCGGCCAGCTGGGCCGCCACCACGTCGGTCGAGCCCCGCAGGGAGGTTCCCGTCCCGGTGGTGTCGTCGTAGGGATGACCGGTTGCCACGTGCCGAACGGCCGACTCGGCCTGGACGGTGACGAAGTTCTGGTAGTTCTCGACGGCATAGGTGGCCTTGGCCGTGTCCACGACCTGCCAGACGACGATGGCAGCCATCTCCACCGGGTTCCCGTCGGCGTCGTTGACCTTCAGATGGGCCGTCTCGAAGTTGCGGACCCGGACGCTGATCCGCCGCCGGTGGCGATGGTGCAACGGTGCCACCCACCAGAACCCGGGTCGGGCCACGGTGCCGATGTAACGGCCGAAGAACTCGACCACCAGCATCTCGCCCGGGTTGATGATGTCGAGGCCGGTGAGGACCAGGATCGAGACGGCGAAGGGCAGCCAGAACCACACCGTGCCGTCTTCACGGGCCAGCACCTGCCCGTAGATGGCACCCCCCAGCACGACGAGGCCCAGCCAGCCGCTGGCGGCCACGGCCCGTCGCTGGACGATGTCGACTCGCGCCCCCTGATGCTCGACGGGCCCACCGGGGGATTGTGACGTGTGGTCGCTCATGGCTCGCATCTCCTCGTTGACTGATATTCAAGTGATATCACTTTAATGGCCGGGCGGTCAAGCAGCCGGCGGGAGGAGGTGGCGCCTTTCGTTCCGAACGTGTCGCTGGAGGGTCGCGTCAGGCGTCGGGCCGGAACTTGCGCCGGACCGCCTCGCGGCGGGCCTGGAGCTCGCGGTAGCTGATCTTTTCGGTCGCCGCCGAGACGCCGATTGCGGCCCGCACCGCGTCGAGGTCGGCCCCGGCGCGCGACGGGTCGACGCCGATCTCCCGGGCGATCCGGTCGCCGTGGCGGGTGGCGAAGTACCCCGCGACCTCGGCGAACTCTTTCAACAGGTCGACGTCCGGCGCGAACGCGGCGACGACGCTGTCGAGAAAGAGGATGTCCTTCACGAAAAGCATTAGCTCCTTCGGGAGCTTCGCCCCGTAGGCGAGGAGGTGCTTCGTGAGCTCGCGCATCTGGCGGGTGAGCTCCTCGGCGCTCATCTCGGCGATGTCCTGGGGCGGCATGTCGAGGCCGAGGTCGACGACCACCTGGTCGAGGTCGGCGTCCGGCCGCAGCGCGCCGAGGTCGCGCAGCGCCACGACCTCGCTGCGCACGTCGTTCATCATCGCCCCCATCAAAAGGCGGAGGAACGCCAGCCGGTGGTGCTCGTCGAGGCGTCCCGTGATCCCGAAATCCAGCAGCGCGACGCGCCCGTCGGGCAGGACGAAGAGGTTGCCCCCGTGGAGGTCGCCGTGGAAGACGCCGAAGAGCATGACGCCCTCGAGGGTCGACACGACGGCGGCGCGCATGACCTTCTCGGTCGCGATCCCGGCGTCTCTCATGCCGGCGACGTCGTCCCAGTCGAAGCCGTCGAGGCGCTCCATCACGAGCACGCGGCGCGTGACGAGCCGGGGGTGCGGCCGCGGCACGACGATCGTGCGTTGGTCCGAGGCGGCGATCGCGGCGGCGACGTCGAGCATGCTCTCGGCCTCGAGCCGGAAGTCGAGCTCCTCGACGATCGTCTCGGCGAACAGTTCGATGAGCGCCGGCGGGTTGGCAAGCACCGCCACGGGGATCCGCCCGACGAGGTGCGGCGCGAGGAAGCTCATCGCGGCGAGGTCGTCGCGCACCCGGGCAGCGACCCGGGGCCGTTGGACCTTCACGACGACGTCCTCGCCGGTGTGCAGCCGCGCCCGGTGCACCTGGGCGATCGAGGCCGCGGCGACGGGCTCGGGGGAGAACTCGGTGAACAGCTCCTCGAGCGTGCACCCGAGATCGGCTTCGACGCACTCGCGCACGGCGGCGAACGACTCGGCGGGGACCCGGTCGCGCAGCAGCTTGAACTCACCGACGAGCTCGGGTGGGAAGATCCCCTCGCCCGACGAGAGGATCTGGCCGAGCTTGATGAAGGTGGGACCGAGCCGCTGGAAGGCGAGCCGCAGCCGGTAGGCGAGGCCGGCGAGCGATCGCGACTGGCCCTTGCGCCGGTCGACGAACCACCAGCCGGCGACCGCCCAGCCGAGGATGGCCGAGACCCGCAGCATCCGCCGCCACGGCGGGAACCGCCGCCGCCGCACGAGGCGGGGGACCGCGGCGCGGACCGATTCCCGCACGACGTCGAGGCCGACCCGCCAGGGCAGGTCCTCGGGCGTGACGAGCCAGGGCGGATGGTCCGAGAACGCCCCGACCGACAGGTCCGCCGGCGCGCCGGGCGTCGTCAGGGGCTTACCGGGCCGAACACGAGGCATCCGTTGTGCCCGCCGAATCCGAAGCTGTTCGAGAGCACCGGCCCCGGGGTGAACGGGCGCGCCGCGCCGGTCACGATGTCGAGGTGGATCTCGGGGTCCTGTTCCTCGAGGCCCGCCGTCGGCGGGATGAGACCGCCCTCGATCGAGAGGACCGAGGCGATGGCCTCCAGCGCCCCGGCGGCGCCGAGCGAGTGCCCGGTGACGCCCTTGATCGAGGTGACCGGTGGGCCGGGCCGGTCGAAGACCTTCTCGATCGCCTCGGCCTCGGCGAGGTCGTTGAGCGGCGTCGAGGTGCCGTGGGCGTTGATCTGGGCGACCTCGGCCGGGCGGATCCCGGCGTCGTCGAGCGCAAGCTCCATGCAGGCGACCGCCCCCTCGCCGCCGGGGGCGGGGGCGGTGATGTGGTAAGCGTCCGCGGTCGAGGCGGCACCGAGCAGCTCGGCGTAGACGTGGGCGCCGCGGGACACCGCGTGCCCGAGCTCCTCGAGGACGAGGGCGCCGCCGCCCTCGGCGATGACGAAGCCGTCGCGCCGGCGGTCGAAAGGTCTCGAGTGGCCCGACGTCGACAGCGCCGTCATGTTGCCGAAGGCCGCGATCCCGATCGGATCGAGCCCGCCCGCCTGGGAGATCGCCGCCTCGGCCCCCCCGGTGACCACGGCGTCGCAGCGGCCGTCGCCGATGAGGCGGAAGGCGTTGCCGATGGCATGGGTCGCCGAGGCGCATGCCGTGACGACCGTCTCGCACGGGCCGCGCAGGCCGAAACGGATCGAGATCGCCGCGGCGCCGGCGTTCCCCATCATCATCGGCACGAGCCGCGGTGAGACCCGGCGCGGGCCCTTGGCGATGAGGAGGATCATCTGTTCCTGGATCGTCGCCAGGCCCCCGGTCCCCGTGCCGAAGATGACGCCGACGCGCCCCGGGTCGGCGCCGAGCTCGCCGGCGTCGGCAAGCGCACCCGCGGCCGCGGCGATCGAGAACTGGGCGAAGCGGTCGGTCTGGCGCGCCTCTTTCGGGTCGAACCACCCCGCCGGGTCGAAGGCGCCGACCCACTGGGGGCCGACGGCCGCCGAGCCCGACAGGCCGGCGAAGAAGGCGTCCTTGCCGATGCCGCAGGACGCGAGGACGCCGAGGCCCGTCACGACGACGCGGCGCCGGGGTCCCCGCTCAGTCACAGCTTCGAGACCACGAGTTCGTAGGCCTGGCCGACCGTATCGACCCCGTCGAGCTCGGTCTCGTCGACGGTGATCGAGAACGCCTCTTCGAGCGCCATGACGAACTCGACGAGGTCGAGGCTGTCGGCGTTCAGGTCGTCGGCGAAACTCGCCTCCGGGACGACCTTGTCGTCGGGCACCTGGAGCACGTCCACGGCGCACTTCTTGAACTTCTCGAACGTCGCGTCATCGCCCACGGCTGGCTCCTCGTTCCTTGTCGGGGTTCGGTCGGACTGCGCTACCTACACCATCATGCGGGAAGGCCCACTGACCATACCTAGTGTCCCATCCCGAGCCCGCCGTCGACGGCCAGCACGGCGCCGGTGATGTAGGCGGCGTCGGCCGAGGCGAGGAAACACACCGCCGAGGCGACCTCTTCCGGTTCGGCGACCCGCCCGAGCGGGACCCGCGAGGCGAGCGCGGCGGTCTGGTCCTCGTTCAGGGCGGCGAGCATGTCGGTCGCCACCATGCCTGGAGAGACCACGTTCACCGTCACCGAGCGGCTCGCGACCTCGCGGGCAAGCGAGCGGGCGAAGCCGATCTGGCCCGCCTTGGCGGCCGCATAGTTCGCCTGCCCGGCGTTGCCGAGGTAGCCGACGACGGACGAGATGACGACGATCCGGCCAGCGCGCGCCCGCAGCATCGCCGGGAGGGCGCGCCGCACCGCCCGGAAGGTTCCCGTGAGGTCGGTGTCGACGACCCTCGACCAGCGCTCCTCGCTCATGCGCAGCACGAGCCCGTCGTCGGTGATCCCGGCGGCGCACACGAGGACCTCGACGGCGCCGAGCTCGGCCTCGACCGTGGCGAACGCCGCGTCGACCGCCCCGGGGTCGGTGACGTCGCAGGCGACGGCGAGAAGCGGCACCGTGGCCTCGGCGTCCGCGGGGTCCGGGGGAGCGGTCTTGTAGGTGACGGCGACCCGGTCCCCGTCGGCCTGGAACCGGCGCGCGCAGGCGAGCCCGATGCCCCGTGAACCGCCCGTGACGAGGACGACCCGGCTCATGCGACGCCCCGGCGGCCCCAGCGGATGACGACCGACGCCCAGGTCATGCCCGCTCCGAACCCCGAGAGCAGGACGAGGTCGCCCTCGTCGAGCCGCCCGGCGGTCGCCGCGTCGGCGAGCCCGTACGGGATGGAACCGGCCGAGGTGTTGCCGATGCGGTCGAGCACGACGACGGTGCGCTCCATCGGCAGCCCGATCCGCTCGTTCACCGCTTCGATGATGCGGACGTTCGCCTGGTGCGGCACGAAAAGGGCGATGTCATCGGCGGTGCATCCCGCCGCGGCGAAGACCTTGCCGATCGAGTCGACCTCGGCGCGCACGGCGCGCCGGAAGATCTCCCGCCCGTCCATCTCGATGAACCCGCCGATCTCCGCGTAGAGAAGCGGCGCCGCGGTCCCGTCGGCTCCGAGGTCGTAGGCGAGGACGAGGTCGTCGCGGGCGCCCGCCTCGAGGACGACGGCGCCGGCGCCGTCGCCGAACAGGATCGCCGTCGCCCGGTCCTCGAAGTCCGTCGAGCGCGACAGCGTGTCGGACCCGATGACGAGGGCGCGGCGCACGCCCGCGGTGATCATCGAGTCGGTGAGCACGAGCGAGTAGGTGAACCCGGCGCAGGCCGCATTGAGGTCGAAGGCCCCACCCCGGCATCCGAGCGCCTCGTGGACCGTCGCCGAGGCCGCGGGGAGGGTCTGGTCCGGTGTCGTCGTCGCGACGACGACGAGCTCGATGTCCGCGCCGGCGAGCCCGGCGCAGGCGAGCGCGGCCTGTCCGGCCTCGATGGCGAGCCCCCGCGTCGAGCCGCCGATGTGGCGTTCCCGGATCCCGGTCCGCTCGACGATCCACTGGTCGGTCGTGTCGAGGTGGGCCTCGAAATCAGCGTTCGTGAGGACCTTGTCCGGCAGCGCCGATCCCCACCCGGTGATCGCGGACCCCATCAGCGGACCTCCTCGACGTCGTCGGGCAGCGCCCGCAGCCAGGCGACCGGCTGGCCGTGAAGGACGCGTTCGCCCGCAAGGACGAGCACGCCCGCCAGCGTCCCGGCGAAGCTCGAGCGGATCTCGGTCTTGCCCGCCCAGCCGACGAGGTCGCCCACGGCGACACGGATGACCCGTTCGTCGGGCTCGTCCTCGGCGCCCCCCGGGAGCCTCGGGGCGGCGGCGGCGAAGGTGTCCGAGGGCCGGAACGGGCCGGTGCCGGGCGAGATGATGAGGCGCTCGACCATCAAGAAGTGCTCGCCGACGAGCCGCTCGACGGGTGGTCGATGGGCCGCGGCACCAGCGAGCGCCTCGACGAGCGCCTCGAGCTCGGCGGGGGTCGCCACCGAGCAGTTCACCGTCGACCTCGCGGGGAGCACCCGCTTGGCGAGGCCGGTAAGCACCCCTCCCGGTCCGAGCTCGACGAACGTGCGCGCTCCCGACGCGTAGAGCGTGTCGAGGCTCTGGCGCCAGCGCACCGGGGCGCACAGTTGTGCCGACAAAAGCCCCGGCCAGTCCTCGCCGGCGGGGTGGGCCTTGGCGTCGACGTTGGCGACGACCGGGGGGTCGGATTCGAAGAACGTCGCCGCGGCGAGCGCCTTGCGGAGGCGGTCGCGGGCCGGAGCCATGAGCGGCGTGTGGAACGCCCCCCCGACGGGGAAGGCGACGACCCGCTTCGCGCCCGCTTTGCGGGCGAGGTGGGCCGCGCGCTCGAGCGAGTCCTTCTCGCCGGCGATGACGACCTGGCCGGGCGCGTTGTAGTTGGCGACCCAGACCTCGCCCTCGGCGCGCACGCAGGCGGTCTCGACGTCTTCGTCGGTGAGCCCGAGGACCGCCATCATCGTCCCGGGGTTGTGCTCGGCGGCCTCGGACATCGCGGTGCCGCGCTCGGCGACAAGCTCGAGGCCGTCCTCGTAGCCGAGGGCGCCGGTCGCGACGAGGGCGGTGTACTCGCCGAGGCTGTGGCCGGCGCAGGCGGCCGGTTCGAGGCCGATCCGCTCAGCGGCGTCGAGGACGACGAGGCTCGTGACGAACGTGGCGAGCTGGGCGTTGGCGGTGTTCGTCAGCGTCTCTTGATCGGCTTCGAGGAGCAAGGCCGCGACGTCGCGCCCGACGACCTCGCTCGCGTGCTCGACGAGTTCGAAAGAAGGGTGGTCAACCCAGCTCGCCCCCATGCCGGGGCGTTGCGAGCCCTGGCCGGGAAACGTGAACGCCAGCAAGCAAACGCCCCCTTCGGATCGCGGACCACGGCGCCGGGCGAGGCACCGGGGGAGCTCGACTCCCCGCGTCCTGTGCTGGTTACGCCTGGCAACTCTAAGGAACGCAGACCCCCGACGCTAAACGAAACCACGTGACCAGCACTGGGGCATCTCGCCGCGGTCACCGGGCCGTCGGCGCCGAGACGGATCCCGCAGTTCAGCCTCGGCGCACCGTGGATCGGGTCGTATGCCCTCGGTCACATCGACCCCGGGGGTGCCCGGTGCTACGCAGGCTGGCGATCTCCGTCCTCGTCGCGGGTATCGGAGCCACGATCCCGCCTCCAGGCAAGGGCCGCGGCGACCACGAACCCGCAACCGGTCATCGTCTCGCTCACGGCTCGCCGAACCCTGTGGGCGCCGAGGGAGGGAAGGTCGTCATCACCGCGCACGTGGAGTACGCGGCGACCTGCCAAAACGCGGTGCCCGGAGCGGGATTCGAACTCCCGTCAGGTCCATGACGGCTGGTGTCGCCTTGTCCCGTCGTCGCAGGTCAGAGAGCATATCGCCGGGCCGCGTAGCGGGAACTGTGACGGCTGGTGACGGCCGATTACGGCGCGTTTGTGACCAGCGTTGTGACCACGACGCGCTCGAGGTCTACGGTCGGGCTGCAAGGGAGGGGCGATGAGCGACGAGCGGGAACGTGACAAGCAAGCCGACCCGAAACCGCGCCACCTCGACACCCTTGTCAAGATCGGCCCCCTCGTCGCGGTGAGGCGTGGTGCTGGCCTCACGTTCAATCCGACCCAGACGAGCGGCCCGGTGAAACTTCACAGAGCATGGAGCACTGACGAGAAGACGTTATGCGGGCTCGATAGGTCGGGCTTGTCGGATTCGTCGGAGCTTGATTTTGGGTCCGGCTTTCAGCCCTACCTCGTGCCCCTTTGCGAGACGTGCGGCGCAGTGCTCAGTGGCCGGGAGACCGGCCAGCCCTGACCTGCCACCTCCCCCTAAGTTGCCCCAGGGTGAGCTCGCCTCGGAAAATTGGAGGCTTTGAGGTCAGAACGTCAGAACAGTCGAGATCTCGTCGTCACCGGTCACTCGACCAAGAGCCGCGGCGACATCCTTTAGCAGCCAGTTCTGCAGGTCACGAAAGCTGACGGCGATCGAGTCCGCAAGCGCATCAACCTCAGTCACGCCCCCCGGCATGACGTTGCGTCGGGCGTCGGCGCGCGCCTTTCTGCTCAGCAAGTCCCACGCCTCGAACGGCCTCGCGTGGTCCCCGGTGGGGAACCACTGTGAATGGACGGCCTCGTTTCGGCTGCCTTGAAGCTGAGCTGCTTGGCACCGCCAACTCGTAAACCACTCAAGTAGGGCATCCTGCTTCGTCGAATGCAGGAGAACTTGAATCTGATCCCACTGCGTCGCGACAGGGACGCCGTTAGTCAGGAGGGTTCCGAGGCTGACCCTCGGAAGGTTCGCGAGCGTCCACAGAGTGATTGAAGTCATCGCTTCGAGGTGCGCCCAGTTCAGGGCAACGCGACCGACCGCCCGGGCGATGTCGTTGGCATCCGTTGACATTTCGCTGACATCGAACTTCGTCAACGGTCGACCTCCGTTCGTGTTACCTACTCTGACCTGCACTTGTCTGTGCAGGCGACGGGCCGCACCTCCCCCCAGGATGCCCCAGGATCGACGCAAACGGCGGGCGAGGGGTGAGAGTGCGGCTACTTTCGCAGCCCAAACGCTTTGAGGATCGAGCCAGTGAGCCCCATCGACCGGCCGTAAGCCTTCCGGCGCACGACCCGCTTCGCGTAGGCGCCCGGACCCCGCGAGGCGGCGCGGAGGTTGTTCGAAAAGCGCGCAGCCCGGTAGAGCTGACTCGTGAGTGATCTCGCCATGGTGACCCCTTCCCCCGCGAGCCTACCTACGGCGAATCGCCTAGACGTCTAGGAACTTTGCGGCGCGCCCGTCATTCGGAGGCGTCTTCCTCCTCCTCGCGCACGGTGATCTTCCCTCGTCCATGAGTCGCGGATTCGACCCGCGCCTTTATCCCCTCAATGGCGGCACTCATTAGCTGACGACCAATCTCTCCCGCTGCTCCCGCGCCGACCATCCATCCGAGAATGTAAGTCACGTGCACGAGTGGCTCGGGCGCCGGGCCTACTCCGCCGCGCTTCTCGAATCCGCCGCCCGACGACTTCTCTTGCTTGACAATCTCGATCCCCGCGTCGGCGAGGTGTCGGGTCAGCTGCACCGCACCGCCTCGGGGTCCGGAGTATTCGATCTTCATCGTGTCCCCTTTCGTCCCGAGCCTACGCCGCGGCAAATGCCTAGCTCCGATCGTTCACGAGAATGCCTGAACAGGTTGTCCGCGCATTGAGCAACGGACCCTCGACCGAGGTTTGCTGATTTCGGCAACTCAGCCGTGGAGTCGCTCGCCATTTCGCCGGTGCAGATCGCTCCCGGCTGGCGGATGGACGCGACAGGACCACCCGATGCCCGACGCGTCGGGGTGGAGGCGGTCAGGTGAGAAGCGCGATGCGCCGGTAGGCGGCGAGGAGGTCGTCCGCCGTCGGCCAGCCATCGAGGATGCGGACGATCTCACGACGCGCCGAGCGGACGAGGCGGCCCGGCGCGTGGAAGAACGACCACCGCAGCGCCTTCGGCCGGGCGAGCTGGAGGTCACCGTCCAAGCAGAGCAGCTGGAACCAGCGCACGAGATCGGCTGCGGCGCACACGGCGAAGAGCCAGTTTCTGTTGGCCTCGAGATCCGAGAACGGGAAGCGGCAGAGCCCGGAGTCCTTCAGCCTCGAGATGTGCTCCTCGACGTGCGCGTGGGCGCGCATGAAGGCGTCGAGGACGACGGGGTCGCCGGCCTGGTCGGTGTAGAAGCCCCAGTAGCGGAACTCCAAGGAGGGGAAGAGGCTCTGCTGCGCACCGGGATGGAGCGGCTCACGCCGGACGATGAGGCGAGTGCCCTCGGGATAGGCGGGCAGGTCGACCAGACTGGTGAGCTCGATCACCGCCGCGCCTTCGCGCAGCTCTCCGTCCTGGCGGACCGCCGGGGCCCAGCACTTTTCCATCCCGATCGCGTCGAAGATCGCCGCCTCCACCTGGGCGTTTCGCCGCGCGACGACCGAAAAGCCGATGTTGCGCGCCCGACATCCGGAAAGGAAGTCCTCGGTGCAGCCGGCCGAGTCCGAGCGGATCACGACCTCGCGACCGACGAGGGAGCGCTCGTCGTCGAGGTGGTGCCCCGATGCGATCTCGTCTGGCAACTGGGCGACGCCCTCGTCGAGAACGACGAGGTGGTCCGCGACGGTGTTCGCCCCCGCGTTGCCCGGGCGCAGCATCGAAGACAGCGCCTCGCCCGTCGCGTCCGCGAACAGAAGGAGCGGATGGAAGCCATACCCGCCCTTGTAGTTCGGGCCGGTGCCCTCCTTCCCCTCATTGTGGACCTCGACGAGAGAGGCGTCGATGTCGAGCACAACGGGATCGGTCCCAGTCGTCGCTGCCAAACGACGCCAGACCTTCTCCCGCACTTCGGCGAGCGACACCTTCAGCGCGGCGCGCGTCGTCGGTGCGATCTCGTGGAAGGTGCGCCACACCGTCGAGTCCGAGGGGACGAACCCGAACAGCGTCTCCTCGGCGCGGAGGTACTCGACGTCCGCGCAGCTCTCGCCGCCGCCGGCGAGCACCGCCATCTGGTGCACGAGCACCTTGCCGCGGTCGTGCAGCGGAGAGCGCTCACCGCGAACGGGGATCGCGGACGAGAGCGAATCACCGAGGCCCAACCGGTCGGCGAAGGCACAAAGAGAGTGCAGCCCGACGTGAGCGACGACACCCGTTCCACCGGGTTCCACGACGACCGACCGCGCGCTGGTAGTTTCCATCTCGGAAGTGCCCTTCTTGTTGGGGTGGACGTTGCTTTGTCAACAACAGTCTCCCCTGCAAGAAGGGCCTTTTCGCGGATACGCGCCGGTCAGCTCACACGGTCTCGTGAACGATCAGAGCTAGACGTCTAGGGATTCTCCATCCGTGTGCGGGCCCCTCGGCACACGACGCAAAGCGCTCTGTACCCTCCGACCTCGGCTTCGGCCTTTTCCAGCTCGGCGCGTTTCCGACCGCACAGCGTTGTTTCGCTGCCGACAATCGCGAGATGAATTCGGACAGGTAGGCGCACGCGCGCCGTAGCGCCCAAATACCCGCGCTGCTCAGTTCGGAACTCGACCAGTCGCTCGAACTCTCCTGCTCCGGTGGTCACTGTCTGCGCCACTGAGGCGGTAGAAGTTCGAGAACGTCCCTGGCAGCATTGAACAGAGTCCGCGCGGCCGGAGTCGATACGAAGGTGCCGATGCCGCGACCCGCGTGGCCGAAACTCACGTCGATAGTTGACATGCCGAGCCCACGAATAAAGTCCTCGCCCACAGACTGTCTGCGACCCTCGCCCCGTTCCCAGTCATCGAAGTGCTCGATGAAGTCGCGGGTGTAGATCAGGTCCGGCACCGCTTGGTCGAATGCTGAGATTGCCTCGAGGAGTGCTTCCCCACCGGCCGCCTCTCTCGACGCAAATACGACCGCACGTCGGAGGAGGTAGAGGGCCAAGATGTAAAGCGTCATGTCGGCCTGCACTCTGGGCACCTCGCCGCGTGGAAGGCCGACGGGCGGCCCAGCCATAACGCGCTCGTGCTGAGTCTCGACCGCGAGCATCCAGTGCTTGATTTGATTCCACGCCGCCACCTCGACAGACGGACCCGGTATGGGGCGAGTGCCTGTCACGAGGCAAAGCGTATGGTGTCACGCGATCACGGCGCGCCCGAGCGCGCCGAGCAGCATCTTGACGCCCGGGCGGGCGAGAGCCGGCCCGGCCTCGTCGAGGATCGTCTCGAAAGAGTCCATGTCCTCTTGGAACTCGGCAGCCACGAGCGCCGCGGCGTCCCGGTAGGCGCGAGGAGGGAAGGTTCGCACGGCGGCTTACTCGTCGTTGTACGCGACGAGCACCCAGGTGACCCCCCCGTCGGTCACGGTGGGCTGCGTGTAGTTGTTGGGTGGCTCATTCGGCGGCCCGCTGTTTCTCGGGATCCTCGCAGCGGTCTCGGCCAGTTCAACGTTCATCTGGCACGTGGGAAGTCCATGGAACGGGATCCTTAAGACGGTTGGATTCGTGTTGGTCCTCGTGATCGTGGTCCTCTTCTGCGAGGAGGCTGCCAAAGCCTTTTCAGCCGAGACCCGGCGGGCCAGAGCCACCAGGCAGCGGGTTCAAGGCGGCCGATTTGTGGCGGCGGTCGTCGGTGTCTCAGCGCTCGCGACTGCGGTGATCAACCTCGTGGCTGCCGTCGTGTGGAAGCACTGACCGAGAGGACCAGCCCGCTGGTTGTGACCAAGCTGTGACCACAGCGCCCGATTTGGGCGACTTTAATCGGACTGACCTGGGAATACTCGGTGCCCGGAGCGGGATTCGAACCCGCACGCCCTTGCGGACAGCGGCTTTTGAGGCCGCCGCGTCTACCATTCCGCCATCCAGGCCTGACGGCTGTCGATCAACCAAGGTTACCGACCGGCGTGCCGTCCTTCGTCGACCGCTCGCGGACAGCGTTCCGTCGCTGCGCCGTTAGCCTCCCCGCAGGTGAAGGTGGGCACTGACGAGGGGGGCATCATGCACGGAGTCGTCATCCCGGCGACGTTCAACGACCGGGCTGCCGCCGACCAGGAGCTCGGTGGTCTGGTGGACCAGATCCGCGCCATGCCGGGGTTCGTCGCCGGCTACTGGCTCGCGACGTCGCACGACAAAGGCACCGCGTTGGTCTTGTTCGAGAACGAGCTGTCCGCCCAGGAACTCGTCGACATCGTCCACGGAATGCCCCATGGCTCCGTGACAGCCGGCGTCGTCGAGGTCGGTGAGGTGCTCGCGCACGCCCAGCGATAACCGGGCCGCTCGCCGGCGCCGCGGGCGAGGCGCGAACCTGGCGCGATGAGGATCCGGACGGTCGAGCTCCGTCGGCTCGAGCTCGAACTCGTGTCGCCGCTGGCGACCGCCAACGGGACCCATGAGCGCCGCCCCGTCGTCCTCGTGCACGTCGAGACGGAGCGCGGCGGCGGCGACGGCGAGTGCGACGCGCTGGTGGAACCGAACTACACCGACGAGTACGCCGACGGGGCGGAGGCCGTGCTCGCCGAGCATCTCATCCCTCTGCTCCTCGGCGACGGACGCCCCGCCGAGTTCGGCTCGGCGGAAGACGCCATCGCGCTCTTGAACGCGGTCCCCGGCAACCCGATGGCCAAGGCCGCGCTCGAGATGGCGTTGCTCGACGCCGAGCTGCGCTCGGCCGGGCAGTCGCTCGCCGCGTCGCTCGGCGCCACCCGACCGACGATCCCCGCGGGGGCGACGCTCGGGATGGGCGTCACGTCCTCGGTCGTCGCGGCCGCCCGCTCCACTGTCGCGGCCGGTTACCGACGGGTGAAGCTGAAGGTCGCCCCCGGGCGCGACGTTGTCCCGCTCGCCGCGTTGCGCAGCGAGTTCCCGGACGTGATCCTCGTCGCCGACGCCAACTGTTCCTACGACCTAACGGACACGGGTCACCGCGCCGCGCTGCGCGCGATCGACGCGCTCGGCCTCGCGGCGATCGAGCAGCCGCTCGATCGTTACGACCTCGCCGGTTCGGCGCGCCTCGTCGCCGAGTGCGCGACCCCCGTCGTCCTCGACGAGGCGATCGACTCGCTGGGCGCGCTGGAGGCGGCGTTGCGGGCGCGGGCTTGTGCGGGTGTCGTCGTGAAACCCGCCCGTCTCGGGGGGATCGCCGCCGCGGTTCGAGTCCACGACGCCTGCGTCGCGGCGGGGATGCACCTGTCGATCGGGGGGATGCTCGAGGCGGGCCTCGCCCGGGCCGCGACGATCGCGGTCGGCGCCCTTGACGGATTCGACCTGCCGGGCGATCTCGGCGCCTCCGACCGCTACTTCCGTCCCGACATCACCGCGCCGCACGAGCTCGTCGACGGCGGGCTCCGCGTCCCGGCGTCGCCGGGCCTCGGTGTCGCGCTCGACGCCGCGGTCGTCGAGGCGGCGACCGCGAGGTGCCGGGTCTTCGGGCCGTCGTAGACTGACCGCCATGCGGCCGGGTCTCACCGATCGCCGCCAACGCGCAGAGCGGCGGCTGTTCGACGTGTCGGCGCGCCTCGACCGGGCGCGAGCCGAGCTCGAGGTGATCGAGGCGCAGCTCGACGCGCTCGTCGAGCAGGCCGACGAGGCGAAGGTGCGGGCGATCGTCGCCGAGACCCCCCTCGCGACGCAGGTCTTTGCCGAGGCGCAACGCCACGCCGACCAGATGGCGCACACCCGCGACGCGGCGCGCCAGTCGATTGCCGAGCTCGAGCGCGCCCAGGATGAGCTGATCGGCGAACTCCTCGTCTAACGTCCGGTCCGGAGCTTTGCGATCGGTCGAAGCAGTTGTGTGTTGGTCGATTCCGCCAGTAACGGCAGCACGGGAACGGGGTGACAAGTGGCAAGAACCGTCGTGATCGCCGAGGACGAGGCCGTCGTGCGGCTCGACCTGTGCGAGATCCTCGCGGAGGAGGGCTTCGAAGTCGTCGGCTCGACCGGCCGGGGCGACGAGGCCGTCGAGCTCGTTCGCAACCTGCATCCCGACCTCGTCATCTTGGACATCAAGATGCCGGGGATGGACGGGCTCCAGGCCGCGGCCGCGATCCACTCTTCGGTGCGCACGGCCGTCGTCATTCTGACCGCGTTCAGCGAGCGCAACTTCATCGAGCGGGCCCGTGACGCGGGCGCGCAGGCCTACCTCGTGAAGCCGTTCCAGCGTGAGGAGCTCCTGCCGGCGATCGAGGTCGCCCTCGGCCGCTTCGCCGAGGCCCAGGCGCTCGAGGCGGAATTCGCCGCGCTGAGCGACGACGAGATCGGTCTTGCCCAGCGGCGGGAGACGCGCCTCGCCGTCGACCGGGCGAAGGGCCTGTTGATGGACGACCACAGCATGACCGAGCCCGAGGCGTTCGCCTTCATCGAGAAATCCGCCAAGGAGCGCGGCCAGACGATCCGGGGGACGGCGCAGGCGGTCGCGGACGGCTCCCTCCTGCCTTGACCGAACCAGCTCGCCCGAACCCCTCTGAGCATCGCGGCCCCCGGTGTTGACCCTCGCGGCGGCGACGACGACGGTGGCGCACGGGCGCCACGGCGGGTTCTTGCTGCTCATCGTCCTCGTCGTCGTCGTCATCATCGTCATCGTCGCCCTCCGCCGGGGCGGCGGACGGAAGGCCAGTCACAAGGAGGACGACTGGGGTCGGCACGCGGGCCGCCCGGAAGCCGGACCGCCGGGTACGGCGGTCGCGCCCCCCGCCCCCGGGGTCGCCGGCGTGGCCTCCCCGGGCGGACCACCCCCGTCGGAGCCTGCTCGGGCTGACCCCGCCGGGCCCGTCGGCACAAGACTCGCCGCGCCGAGCGGGCCTGGGGCCGCCTTCGAGCCGGCAGTGACGCCGGCCGCCTGGCGTCCTCCGGACACCGGCCAAGGCTGGGCCGTCGAGACCCACGGGCTCACGAAGCGCTTCGGCACGAACGTCGCCGTCAACGACGTGGAACTGCTCGTGCCGCGGGGGAGCGCCTTCGGCTGCCTCGGGCCGAACGGCGCCGGCAAGACGACGCTCATCCGGACCCTGCTCGGGCTGACCCGGGCGGACGGCGGGACGATGTCGCTCCTCGGCGTCCCCGTGCCCCGCGAGCGCAGCCGGGCGCTCGCCCGTGTGGGAGCCATCGTCGACGAGCCTCGTTTCCACGATCACCTCACCGGGCGGCAGAACCTCCTGTTGCTCGCTGCGGCACGCGGCGCCGGCGCCGAAGACCGGATTGGGCCGGGCCTTGCCCGCGTGGGGCTCACCGATCGGGCTGACGACAAGGTCGCTTCGTACTCGATGGGCATGCGCCAGCGCCTCGGGGTCGCGGCGTGCCTGCTCGGCGACCCGGAGCTGCTGATACTGGACGAGCCGATGAACGGGCTCGACCCGGCCGGCATCCAGAGCATGCGGATCATGATCCAGAGCCTCGTCGCTGAGGGCCGGACCGTGATGCTGTCGTCGCACCTCCTCGACGAGGTCGAGCGCACGTGCAACGCGGTGGCAATCGTCGATCGCGGCCGCGTCATCCGTCAGGGGCCGATCGAGGAGCTACTGCACGGCACGACGAGCGTCGTCGTGCAGGTGGACTGCGACGACCCGGCGAAGGCCGCCGGCGTCATCGGTGCGGCGAACCTCGCGGCCGACGTCGCCGCGGGCGCGACGTCGCTGACGGTGACGCTGCGCGCCGGGACGAATCGGGAGGCCGTCGCCGAGCTGAACCGCCGACTGGTCGAGGTCGGGATCTCCGTCTACAGCCTCCAGGAGGTGCGCACGTCGCTCGAGGACTGGTTCTTGTCGGTGACGAGCCGTTTCGGGGAGCAGGCGTGACCGACCAAACCGCCGCCGCGGTTCCGGCGTCCGTCGTCGCGGCGCCACGGGGTCGCGGCGCCGGATCGTGGATCCCGACGTGGGACCTCATTCGGACGAAGCGGCTCGAGATGCGCAAGCGCCGGGGCCTCATCGTGGTCACGGTGCTTCTCACACTCGGCCTGCCGGTCCTCGTCCTCGGCCTCCGGCTGCTGTTCCACGCGGTCGACCCGAACAGCTACGGGCCGGCGGGGAGCCCGAGCGTCTTCTCGGCCCTGTCGAACGCGATGGCCGATTTCGGGTTCATCATCGCCGCGACGCTCGGCGCCTCGGCGGGGACGACCGACCTCGTCGACGGGGTCTTCCGCCACCTTGTGATCACGGGCCGGTCGCGGCTTTCACTGTTCGTCGCGCGCATCCCTGCCGGCCTTTCCATCCTGTTGCCGCTCATCGCCGTGGCGTTCGCGATGGTCTGCCTGGTGACCGCCTACGAGGGCTCCCCCCAGGCGACGACGATCAACGACAACGGCATGAACATCCCGGTTCACCTCAGCGAGACCCAGCTCAACACCTGGCTCCTCGATCACCCGCAGCAGGTCGAGATGGCCCTCGGGAATGGCCCCGTTTCCCACGGCCAGGCGACGAAGATCCTCGTTGACAAGAACATGCCGGCGATCTACGCGGGCTACCTCAGCATCGAGCCCACGGTCCTCAATCCGCCCATGAACGAGATGGTGAAGATCGGGCTGTGGTTCACGCTCGACGTGGTGATCGGGTTCCTGGTCGGCCTGGGCCTCGGCGCGCTCACCGGCCAGCGAACGGTTTCCACCGTCCTCATGATCGTGCTCGAGATCATCATCACGCCGATCCTCGCGACGGTGGAGATCCCGTATTTCCTCAACGGCCAGCGCCTCATCATCGGTGTGGCGATGGACCAGCTCCGACCCGCCGGTCTGGCCGGCAACGTCGGCGGTCGCGGCCCCGGTGTCCATGCCGCCTTCGGCGGCCGGGCGGTGCTCGGGATTCCGGCCATGCCGACGTGGGCGATGATCGCCGTCATCGTCGGCTGGATCGTCGTCTGGTTGGTCCTCGGCGCTTGGCGCATGATGACCCGCGACGCCTGAGGACACGCCAGGGCTCCGGGATCGCGGCGGCGACGCGAGCTGACCTGGTCGTCTGGCCCGGCCGGAAAGGGAGCGTCAACCGGGCCCGAACACGCATCGCGAGTCCCTCACCCGGAGGTCCCCCACGGTGCCGCGGTGTCGGCTAGGGCCCGGACGAGTAGTGGCTCGGGCCATCGACTCCGGTCCGTCTGCGGGATAGCCCCCGCCTGGAACCGTTACCCCGGAGGTGGTACCTAACCCGAGCAGCTAAGGGACCACTTCACCTTCGGCGTCCGGTGCCCGTGCGCGTCGGTGAGCCACACGTACCACGTCCCGTAGCTGCTGCCTCCATTCCCCGTGCACCAGGCCGCCTGCTTCCAGACGAGCGCGTGCGTCCCGGTCGTGAAGGTGTCCGTCTCGGAGGCGCAGTAGTCGTTGACACCGGCGCAGCCCGGCGCCGGTGCGTAATGGGCGGTGATCGGGAACGTCGCGGCGCCCGCCCAGTCGATCGTGATCGGGTCGCGCGGCCCGTTGCGGGTGACGTGGCTCACGGCGGGAACGACCTTCGTGATGCGGAACGATGACGAAGACGAAGCGCCGGTCGCGGTGGCGAACGTCACGGCTCCGCCGAGGCTGATCGTCCCGACGAGAACCAACTTCGCTAGCGGGTGACGCCTGCGATCACGAGTTGACTTGCCCATCATTTCCTCCGTCTCCCCGCTGCTGGTGGGAAATCGTTCAGCAAAGGCCCCACACCGCGAGAGAGTCGTTCGAGCCGAGTAGGTGATCTGGGACTGAATCTAACGCCGTCACGACCGGTCCCCACGGGTCCGGCGGACGTCCCTAGAGTTGACGGCGGTGCCGGCCTTTCTCGAACCCCTGAGAAGCCGCTCCTTCCGCTGGCTCGAGGGCACCGGCATGTTCTCCAACGTCGGCGTCTGGATGGTCGCCCTCCTCGGCGGCTTCATCATGGAGCGCCTGACGCACTCGCCGGTGCTCGTCGCGCTCGCCACGGATATGAGCCCGCTCGCCGGCATCCTCGTCGTGATGCTGTCCGGCGCCGCGGCCGACTCCCGCGACCGGCGCGGCGTGCTTTTGGTCTCGAAGATCCTCCTCGTCACCTCGGTCGCCTTCCTCGTCCTCGTCTCTGCCGCCCACCTCCTCAACCCGGCCACGCTGCTCATCGGGGTGGCCGGTATGGGCGTCGCCAACGGGACGTCGTCGCCGTCGTGGTGGGCGACGGTCTCCAACCTCGTGCGGCCCGAGCTCATCCCCGTCGCGATGAGCGTCGACAGCTTCGAGTGGAACATCGGCCAGTTGGTCGGGCCGGTCGTCGGTGGCGTGATCGTCCACGACGCGGGGAGCACGGCGTTCTTCGCGGTGTGCGGCGCGGTCATGCTGCCGCTCGTCGGCTTCCTCTATGTCTGGCGTGGGAGATCGAACCTCCGGCTCTCGACCCCCGGGGGGACGGCGGTCGAGAGCTTCCTCGGTTCCGTTTCGTCGGGGTGGCGGTTCTTCGTCAACACGCCGGGACTGCGGGCCGTGGCGGTCCGCACCGCCCTTTACGTCACGCCGGCGGCGGCGCTCGGGGCGTTGTTCCCGCTGTTCGCCGACCACTACCTGCACACGTCGGCTTTCGGGTACGGACTTTTCCTCGCTTTGAGCGGGGCGGGCGCGATGGCCGCCGCGGTCGCGCTGCCGAGCATGCGGGGTTACCTGCACCTCGACGCCCTCGTCGCGGCGGCGGCCCTCGCCAACGGGGCCGCCCTCGCCGTGCTCATCGTCTGGCCGAACCGCTGGGTCGCGGGCCCCGTGCTCGTCGTCACGGGGGCGAGCTGGGTCTGGTCGACGACGACGCTGACCATCGCGGCCCGCCAGGTCGTCCCGCAGTGGGTCCAGACCCGCGCCCTGTCGATCTACTACGTCGTGCTGCAGGGACCGTTCGTGCTGGGCGGGATCGCCTTCGGCGTCGTCGCCACCTTCCTGCCCTTGCGCACGACGCTCGCCATCGCCGCGGTCGCCCTGCTGCCGGGGATCCTCGTGATCCCGCGCTTCGGATTGCCGGTCGTCGAGCGGGGGTCCCTCGAGCTCGTCGCCCACTCGGCGCTCACCGTTGGCGAGCACGTCCACCCCGACGACGGACCGGTCCTCGTCCTCGTCGAGTACCGCATCGACGAGGACGACGTCGACGACTTCCTCGCCGCGATGGCCGACCTGCGCATCGTGCGACGACGGCTCGGCGGGACGCGCTGGGGGGTGTTCGAGGACTCGACCGAGCACGGCAAGTTCCTGGAGACCTTCCTCGTCGCGTCGTGGCACGGCTACCTGCTCCAGCGGGCCCACTACACCAAGGGCGACATGGCGATCGAGGACCGCGCTTCCGCCTACCACCGCGGTCCCGGGCAACCCACCTTCACCCGGCTCGTGCACCCCGACAGCGTCGAGGCGGCCCGGACCCGGTCCGCCTGGCGGCGGCAGATGGTCCGCCTCGTTGCCGACCGGCCCGACGGACCGACCGGGACGCGCAGTCCCTGAGCGGCGGCCGGACCGGGCGACGCAGGTCGCAACTCACCCGACCCCGCTGACGGCGCGGCCTATGGTTGCGGTGACGCGCGAGGAGCCAGCCGATGGCAGCTGCGAAGACTCGCCTCTCCGGATCAGCTGAGGGTGACGAAGGGGAACCGATCAGCTACACGGGCCGTCGCTCACGCCTTCGTCATGTCGGGAAGGCCGGATCATGAGCGGACAGCAAAGCCCTCAACGAACCACGCCGGATCCGTTGGGTTCCGGACACGCCCCGCCCAAGGTCACCGGAACTAGGGGACCCGTCGGTTCGGCCGGATCGAAGGCGGCCGGTGGCGGAGCCGCGCCGGATGGCAAAGCGGATAACTCCTCCAAGTACGCGGCTCTCCGCGTCGGCTGGATGATGGCGGAGGCGAGGGGGAACCTGCTGAGGATGGGCAAGGCCCCCGGCGGCTTGCCCCAAGGATTCCCGACGTTGCCGCTCGACGCGGCCGGCGAACGGACGAGCTGCGAGCAAGCGGTCGAAGCGGTGAAGGTTCTGGCGAGCCTGGCAACACAGTCGGGGCTCGACCTTGAGGTTTCCACGCTGACGATGCCGACGGAACGGCCAAAGACAAGCGAGACGACGGCCTCCGGCCTGTTGCGCCTGCTCACGTGGCGGCACCTGCGAGCCCTCAACTGGAAAGGTCTCGGCCCCACCCTCGGCCTCGCCGCGGATGAGGCGAACGACTCGGTGAACCTTGGGGCCGAGGAGGCCAGAGAGCAACTCGAAGGCTTCCTCTGGGCCTGGGACGAGGCCATCCAGGACGAGCTCGCGGCGCAGGAGTACGGGACTTCCAGCTCCTATCAGCTCGGCCGCGGGCTTGCGGAGATTTATTGGGCTCTCGACCCCGACGCCAGGTCCGGTCCGGAGTCATGGAAGAAGCTGCTTGGCGGCGAGCGAGCTACGGCCCTCAGACTGCTCCTCGACCGCTTGTCGTTGACCGTTCTCCCGTCGGTGTCAGCGTCCGCGATCGAATTCGCGCTCGGGAAATGGGAGCAATTCGCGAAGGACCTGTTGGATTCCTGGGAGGCCGACGAGAAGGACGGCAACCAGGCCTTCCGGGCAGAAGCGGCCAAGGACCTGAAGATCCAAGTCAAGAAATGGAAAGACCTGCTGCTGATGGCGGCCGATTCCACGGATTTCGGTGATCTCGGGACAATCGCGGACGCGTTCGCGGAGCAGCCGGCATATCTTCGCTTTCTACCTGCCGGAGATCGTCGTCGGCGCGGTTACGTCCGGTGCTCTCGGGGTCTGCCTGTACTTCCTCGTCTCTTCTGGAACGAGTTACCAAGCACCCCTGTCGGCGCTGAGCGCGCTCGGGCTCACCGGCAGCGTCGGCGTGGGGATCATCAAGTCGTTCAGCCAGGGCGTGACGAATCGCGTGCATGCGGCGACCGGTCTCGACGCGGTGAAAAAGGCGTTCACGCGCGACCCGCCGCCGATCCCGAGGAACCAGGGCAACCCGGAGGGGGTACTGGGGGACTGATCGTCGGCGGTCAGGTCGAGGCGGTCTGCCAGTGGCGCCCGCCGTCGGTCGTCCGCAGCAGGACGCGGGACCCGCTCGGCGGGTAGCCGACGGCGAGGCCGTCGTCGCGGCTCGTGAAGACGAGCCAGCCCGACGGCAGGGGGAGCCTGCCGACGGGCGTGAAGCTCCTCCCGCCGTCGGTCGTGCGGTAGAGCTCGAAGGGGTTGACCACGTTCCCCCACAGGTATGTGGCGCGGTTGTAGAGGTAGGCGACCGAGCCTGTCACCGGCGTGAAGTCGCCACCCCCCGTGCCGTAGAAGACGCCCGGTAACCGCAGGAGTCCGAAGTGCGCGCCCCCGTCGCCCGAACGGGCGAAGCTCACCAGCGATCCGGTCGGGCACTCGGCCCAGATCTGGTCGGCCGACTCCGCCGTGAGCGAGCAACCGGCGACGCTGCCGAGCGTCTCGTCGCTTTGCAGCGTGAACGTGTTCCCATCGTCGTGCGAGATGGCGAGGACCTGGCGGGGCGACTGGAGTGAGATCCAGACGTCACGTCCCCAGACACCGAGACCGCGACCGATCTCGGCAAACCCGTTTTGTGTGATCTGCGTGGCGTCCGGGAACGACCGCGTCGTCCGGGCGGACGTTCCGGTCCGTGAGACCGCGAGGCTCCACCTGCACGGCGATTGATCCTTTCCCGTGCACGCGGCGAGGACGAAGTAGAAGCGGTGAGCGGTGGCCGCCTCGGCCTCGACGGACACCTGCGGGTCGAGGGGTTCCCGGTGCCACGTCCGACCGCCGTCGAAGGTCGCGTACAGCGTCGTCGCCGAGAGGCTCGTGCGCTGTTCGATCGCGTACCCGTCTTGGGTGTTGGCGAACACGAGACCGTCGAGTGAGCCCGGGCCGATGGAGCCGTTGCTCGCGCCCGTGATGGGGGGTGACCCGAGTCTCGTGAAGGTCTTGCCGTCGTTCGCCGTCAGGAGGACCTCGAGGCAGGGCTCCTTCGCGCACGATCGCGTCCCGACGACGATGACGTCGGACGACGATCCGATCCGCTGGGTGTAGAGCGGATCGAAACCGGACGCGCCACGGTGGCCCGCCGATCCCGCGGCGATCGTGGCGGCACCGACTTGGGCCCCAAACAGGGCCGCAGTAACCGCCGCGCAGGCGATCGCGACCGTGGCAAGGCGCGTACGCATCGGCCCATTGTGGTCGCGGGGCCGATCCGGCTGGTCGCGGCGGATGAGGGCCGCGACCACCCGGGGCAGTTCACGCTCGGCGCCCGGCAGCTCTCGGCGCGGGACTTCGTCAGGCGGTCGTGACGAAGAGCTGACCGCCGAGCGCGGGCCCCACCGCGACGGTGCGCGGCGTGGCCGTGTCGTCGTCATCGAGCTCGAGGGTGAGGGTGCCGTCGGGGGCGCGACTGCGGATCCGTCCCTTGCGTCCGGGCACGAGCCCGTGGTCGCTCAGATAGACGAGGGCGTCGCGATCGGACTCGACCAGCTCGGTGATGCGGGCGAGCGTCATCGGCGTCCCCGCGGCGATCTCGGTGAGGGGGTGCTGCGGCACGGGGTCGCGGGCCGTTCCGGGGATCGGGTTGCCGTGCGGGCAGGTCGTCGGGTTGTTGAGGATCGCGACGAACCGGGCCTCGACCTCCTCGGAGATGACGTGCTCCCAGCGGCCCGCCTCGTGGTGCGCCTCGTACCAGGGCAGCCCGACGACGTCGACGAGGAACCGCTCGGCGAGGCGGTGCTTGCGCACGACGCTCTCGGCGCGGCGGTGGCCCCTGTCGGTGAGCTCGAGGCCCCGGCCGGCACGGCCGACGTAGCCCTCGTCGGAGAGCCGGCGAATCATCTCCGAGACCGCCTGCGGCGTGTGGCCGAGCCGCTCGACGAGGCGCGCCTGGATTACCGGGACGTGTTCTTCCTCGAGGGCGTAGATCGTCTCGAGGTACTCCTCGAGCGGAGGATGGAAGCCTTCTGGCACGCTGCTCGATCGTACCGGTCGCCGACCTGGGACGTCCCTGGCCGGCCGCGGCGATATTCCGGCACGACGCCTACCATCGACGTGTGGCGACCTATCTGCTGCTCGACGGGCACAGCCTCGCGTTCCGCGCCTGGTTCGCGCTCCAGGACGCGGGCATGGCGACCTCCTCGGGCCAGGAGACGCAGGCCGTCTACGGATTCGTCGCCATGACGACGAAGATGGTCGCTGACTTCCACCCCGACGGCATGGCGGTCGCCTTCGACCGCCATGAGCCGACGTTCCGCGACGCCCTCGTCGCCGACTACAAGGCGGGCCGCCCGCCGACGCCGGAGCCGCTCATCGCGCAGGTCGAGCTCATCCGGCAATTCGTGACGGCCCTTGGCGTCCCGGCCGTCGACGCCGTCGGCTACGAGGCGGACGACATCCTGGCGACGCTCGCGACGCAGCTGCGCGAGGCTGGGTCCGACGTCGTCATCGTGACGGGGGACCGCGACTCGTTCCAGCTCGTCGAGGACCCGCACGTCCGCGTGCTCTACAACCGGCGCGGCATGTCCGACTACGCCCTCTACGACGAGGTGGGGATCGTGGAGCGCACCGGGGTCAGGCCCGCCGACTACCCGCTCCTCGCCTCGCTGCGCGGCGACCCGTCGGACAACCTGCCCGGCGTTCCCGGGGTCGGCGAGAAGACGGCGGCGAAGCTCGTCACGTCCTACCACGACGTCGACGGGCTCTACGCCCACCTCGACGAGTGCACCCCGAAGCTGCGGGAGTCGCTCGCCGCCAACGAGGCACAGGTGCGGTCGAACCTGCGGATGACGCCGCTTGTGCGCGACGTGCCGTTGGGCCTCGACCTTGCGGCCCTGAGATTCGCCGCCCCCGACCGCGAGGCCCTCGAGCGGCTCTTCAACTTTCTCGAGATGCGCACGCCCCGCGACCGGCTCTTCGCGGTCCTCGACGCCGCCGGTCTCGGCGCCGCGACCCCCACCTTGACCCCCGAGCCCGCGGCCCCGTCGACGCGGAAGGTCTGTTCGCCCGACACCTCCACGGCCGCCGCCGAGGCACTCGCGCTGGTCGACCGGGCGGCCCGGGACGAGGGCTGGATCGGCCTGGAGCCGGCCTGGGCGGGGGTGCCCGGGAGGGCGGCGGTCGAGGCGCTCGCCTTCTGCCCGCCCGGGGACGGGGACGTCGTCGTCGTGGCGGGCGGTCTCGTCGGCTCGGACGAGCTCGCCGCGCCGCTCTCCGCGGTCCTCGGCGGCCCCGCCGGTCGGGCCCCGCGCCGCCGGCTCGTCGGGCACCGGGTGAAGGAGCTGATGCGGGTGCTGCTGCCGCGGGGGATCGACACGACGGCGCTCGAACTCGACACCGCAGTCATCGCCTACGTGCTCGACCCCGCCGACGGGGCCGCGACCCTCGACGAGCTCGCCGAGCGGCGGGGGATGACGGGCGCGCCACCGGCCGGGGCCGGGCAGCTCGGCTTCGACCTCGGGGCCGCCGAGGAGAGCGCGACGGGCCTCGTCGAGGCGACGGCCCGGCGGGCCGAGCTCGTCGCGGGCCTCGGGGCGCGGCTCCTCGCCGAGCTCGACGGGATCGGGGGGCGGGAGCTCTACGAGGAGATCGAGCTCCCGCTCATCCGCGTCCTCGCCAGGATGGAGGTCGCCGGGATCGCCGTCGACGTGGCCCGGCTGCGCGGGATCAACGCCGAGCTCACCGAGGAAGCGGCGAAGCTGGAGGCCCAGCTCCACGGGCTCGCCGGCGAGGAGTTCAACGTGAACTCGTCGACGCAGCTGCGCACGATCCTCTACGACAAGCTGAAGCTCACCCCGCAGCGCAAGACGAAGACCGGCTACTCGACCGACGCGGCGACGCTCGAGAAGCTGCGCGACGCCCACCCGATCGTCGCAACCCTGCTGCGCTACCGGGAGGTCGAGAAGCTTCGCTCCACCTACGGCGAGGGGCTGCTCGCCGAGGTCGCCACCGACGGGCGGATCCACGCCTCGTTCAACCAGACGGTCGCCCGCACCGGGCGGCTCTCCTCGGACCGCCCGAACCTCCACAACATCCCGGTCCGCACCGAGGACGGCCGGAGAATCCGCGAGGCCTTCGTGCCCGCGGCCGGGACCGAGTTCCTGATCGCGGACTACAACCAGATCGAGCTGCGGGTGATCGCCCACCTGACGGGCGACCCCGGCCTCGTCGAGGAGTTCGCCGCCGGCCACGACATCCACGCCGCGACGGCGTCGCGCATCTATGGCGTCGAGCCGGGCGAGGTGACGACCGCCCAGCGGTCCAAGGCGAAGATGGTCTCCTACGGCCTCGCCTACGGCATGGAGGCCTACGGGCTCTCCCAGCGGCTCGGCGTCGGGCTCGACGAGGCCGCGGAGATCCTCGGCCAGTACTTCACCGCCTTCCCGGCCGTCCGGGCCTACATGGAGCGCTCCGTGGCCGAGGCCCGGGCCCGGGGCTACACGGTCACCGAGCTCGGGCGGCGCCGCTACATCCCGGAGCTCGTCTCGGACAACCACCGGATCCGTCAGGCCGCCGAGCGCCAGGCGATGAACGCCGGCATCCAGGGGCTCGCCGCCGACATCTTCAAGCTCGCCCTCGTGCGGCTCGACGCGGCGCTCGAGTCCGGCGGCCACGCCTCCCGTCTCGTCCTGCAGGTCCACGACGAGGTGCTCGTCGAGGTCCCCGATTCCGAGCACGACGTCGCCGAGGCGATCGTGCGCGAGTCGATGGAGCACGCCTATCCGCTCCGCGTCCCGCTCGCCGTGCACCTGTCGTGGGGCAAGACCTGGGCCGCAGCGAAATAGTGCCGACATCGATGTGTAACATTGCGAGCACGTGTCGCCCGGCGACTTCACGCCGGGGACACCACCGGTTTCCCGCCCTCCGGCGGGGTGGCCGGCCAACCCATCCATCCACCGCGCCGCCGACGTATGCGTTCCACGCGGCGCCGACGTGACAACCCAAAGGCCAACCAACTGATGTCCGAGACCACCCCCGACGCCACCTCCGAGCCGACCCCGGTCGAGGAGGCCGTCACGACGAGCACCACCCCGCCGCCTGCCGCGCCCACCCCCGCCGCCGAGAACGACAGCTACACCTACAACACGATCACCGAGGACGACCTCGGCTCGCTGTCGTTCGACGACGCCGTCGACCAGACGATGGTTGCTTTCGACGAGGGTGACATCGTGAAGGGCACGATCGTGAAGGTCGACAACGACGAGGTGCTCCTCGACATCGGGTACAAGTCCGAGGGCGTGATCCCGGTGCGCGAGCTCTCGATCCGCCACGACGTCGACGCCCACGAGATCGTCAGCGTCGGCGACGAGGTCGAGGCGCTCGTCCTCCAGAAAGAGGACAAGGAGGGCCGGCTGGTCCTGTCGAAAAAGCGCGCCCAGTACGAGCGGGCGTGGGGCGACATCGAGCGGATCAAGGAGTCCGGCGGCATCGTCGAGGGTCCGGTCATCGAGGTCGTGAAGGGCGGTCTCATCCTCGACATCGGGCTGCGCGGCTTCCTGCCCGCCTCGCTCGTCGAGCTGCGGCGGGTGCGCGACCTCCAGCCGTACATCGGCAAGGTCATCGAGGCCAAGATCATCGAGCTCGACAAGAACCGCAACAACGTCGTGCTCTCCCGGCGAGCCTGGCTCGAGGAGACCCAGAAAGAACAGCGCGGCGAGTTCCTCGTGAACCTGAAGCCCGGCGAGATCCGCAAGGGCGTCGTCTCCTCGGTCGTGAACTTCGGCGCCTTCGTCGACCTCGGCGGCATGGACGGTCTCATCCACGTCTCGGAGCTGTCGTGGAAGCACGTCGACCACCCGTCGTCCGTCGTCCAGGTCGGCGACGAGGTGACGGTCCAGGTGCTCGACGTCGACCTTGACAAGGAGCGGATCTCGCTCTCGCTGAAGGCAACCCAGTCCGACCCGTGGCAGGAGTTCGCCAGCGCGCACCACGTCGGCGAGCTCGTCTACGGCCGGATCACGAAGCTCGTGCCCTTCGGCGCCTTCGTCCAGGTCGGCGATGGCATCGAGGGTCTCGTCCACATCTCGGAGATGGCGGCGCACCACGTCGACCTGCCCGAGCAGGTGGTCACCTCCGGCGAGGAGCTGTGGGTGAAGATCATCGACATCGACCTGCACCGCCGCCGGATCAGCCTGTCGATCAAGCAGGCGGCCGAGGGCGGCGAGGTCGCCGAGGAGTACCGCGAGGCGTTCGGCGAGCACGCCTACGACGCCGAGGGCAACTACATCGGGGGCTTCGAGTACACGCCGGCGCCCTTCACCCCGGAGACCGAGGCGCAGGCCGCCTGGGCCGAGGAGTTCGCGGCCGACGTCGGCTCTGAGGACGCATCCGACGAGGATTCCGGGGCCGAGCCGGCCGCGGAACCCGAGGCCGTCCCGGCCGTCGAGCCGGAGACACCGGCCGTCGACCAGGTCGTCGACGCGCCCGCCGAAGCCGAAGCTGACGAGTCCTGAGGCCCGGTTGACGCGGCGCGCCGCGGTGACGGCGGCTTGACCGGTCCCGGGTCGACTCCCAACTAGGGGCTTTCGTGGTCGCGATCGGCTGCACCGGGGGGATCGGGTCGGGCAAGTCGACCGTCGCGGCCCTCCTCGAGCGCCGGGGGCGCGCGTCGTCGACGCCGACGCCATCTCCCACGCGGTCATCGCCCCCGGGACCCCGGGGCATGCCGCGGTCGTCGAGCGCTTCGGGGCGGGGATCCTCGGCCCGGACGGCTCGATCGACCGCCGGGCGCTCGCGGCCCTCGTCTTCGCGGACCAAGCCGCGCTCCATGACCTCGAAGCGATCGTCCACCCCCTCGTCTCGGTCGCGCTGCGCCAGGAGCTCGCCAAGGGCGGGCCGGACGACGTCGTCGTCTGCGTGCTGCCGCTGCTCGCCGAGACCGAGGCGCGGATGCGCTATGGCCTCGACGGCGTGCTCGTCGTCGACGCGCCCGTGGACCTGGTTCTCGAACGGCTCGTGCACGACCGCCAGATGGACGAGGCCGACGCCCGCTCCCGGATCGCCGCCCAGGCCGACCGGTTTGCCCGCATCGCCGTCGCCGACTACGTGATCCTCAACGTCGGAACGCTCGAGGAGCTCGACGAGATGGTGGAGGGGGCGTGGCGCTGGATCGAGCGCCTCGCGCACGGCTCGGCCGCGCCACCGGCGACGAACGGGGAGCGCCGGTAAGGGCAAGGCCGCGGTGCGGAGGAATCTTGCCCGTGGCCGCGACGCCTGGGCGGTTGCTCGCCGACCTGGGGCGGATCGGCGCCGGATCAGGTTCCGCGCGCGGCGTGCCCTTGTCGTGCCGCCAGGGCGAGCGGGAGCGATCGGAGGCGAAGGCCGATGGCGGCGAAGATCGCGTTGGCAATGGCGGGAGCCACCGCGACGAGGGGGGTCTCGCCCGCGCCGGCAGAGGCGATGTCCGGACGGTCGAGAAGGACGACCTCGAGGCGCGGCACGTCGGAGAAGCGCGGCACCCGGTAGGCGGCGAGTGAGGGCTCGGCGATGCGGCCACGTTCGAGGACCATCTCCTCGAACAGCGCGCCACCGAGGGCCATGATCGTGCCGCCCTCGATCTGGTTGATGACGGTGTCGCGGTTCACGACGGCGCCGCACTCGTAGGCGGTGACGATCTCCGCGACGCGGACTGAATGGTCGTCGCCGACGTGCACCCGGACGAAGGTCGCCAGGCGCCCGCCTTTCTCCAGCCCGACCGCCATGCCCGAGCCCCAGCTGCCGTGTGTCGCGTCGTCGCGGCGCGCCCCCAGTCGAACCGCTCGGCGGCGGTGGTGAGCACCGCGGCGAGCCGTTCGTCGGCGAGGTTGCGCAAGCGGAATTCGAGCGGGTCGCGGCCCGCGGCACAGGCGAGCTCGTCAACAGCCGACTCCCGGGCGAAGTGGTTGGCGGTCGCGGCGAGCGCCCGGTAGGAGGTCTGAGCGACGGGGGAATCCGCGGGCTGGTAGCGCAGGCGACGGTTGGCGATCGTGTACGGGGGCACGATGCCGGCGGCCCCGGCGTTGATGTCGAGGAAGTCCCACGCCGTGATCGAACCGCTGGCGTCTGTCCCGGCGCGCACGTCGATCACCGCCATCGGTCGCAGATGGCCCCACTGGAACTCCTCCGCCCTATTCCAACGGACCTTGACGGCCCGGCCGGCGCCCCGGGCGAGGCGGGCCGCCTCGAGGGCGACCTCTTCGTCGTGTTTGCCGCCGAAACCCCCGCCCGTGGGCGGCACGATGACGCGCACGGCGCCCTCTTCGAGGCCGAGCTCGTCGGCGAGCCGGTTGCGCACCCCGTAAGGGACCTGGGTGCCGACCCAAACGGTCAACCGGTCACCGTCCCACTCGGCGATGGCTGATCGTGTCTCGAGGGGCACATGCGCGAGGTAGGCGGTCGTGTAGGTGGCGTCGACCCGTTGCGTCGCCGCGGCGAGCGCGGCATCGACGTCGCCGACGGCCTCGTCCAAGCTCCGTTTCCAACCCTGCTCGGCGACGGGGTGCGCCCGGAGGTGGGCGACGACGTCGCGCGGCCCGGGCGGAGGCACGTCCCACGCGGCGTCGATGGCCGCGATCGCCCGGCGCGCCGTCGCCGGGTCGCCCGCCACCGCGGCGACGAAATCACGCTCCCGGACCACGGTGACCCCGGGCAACCGCTCGGCGGGACCGGGATCGACCGCGTGCAAGGTCGCGCCCACGACCGGCGGGCGAAGGACCGCCCCGTGCAGCATCCCGGGTCGGTCGAGATCGGAGCCGAACCGCCGGGTGCCGGTCACGACGTCGAAGCGCGCGGCAACGTGCCCAGGACGGCCGGCGACCTGCCAGCTGCCAGGCGGGTGCAGCGCCGGCTCGTCGGCGAGCACCTCGACCCGCCGGATCCCGCTCGGCACGCCGGGGGACCCTTCCGTGGCTAGGGCGGACAGGATCTGTCTTGCCCCCGCGGCGGCCCGGCGGAGCGCCTCGCCGGCGTCGGGCATCGACCGGCTGCCGAAGGTTCCCATGTCGAAAGGACACACGTCGGTGTCGCCGAGGACGATACGGACGGTGGCCGGATCGACCTCGAGCTCTTCCGCGACGAGGAGCGCGAAAGCGGTGCGGTTGTCCTGCCCGACGTCGACCTTGCCGCTGAACGCGGTCACGACGCCCGAGGGCGCGACGTGCAGCCAGGCACCGCCCCCCGTCGACCACATCCCGGCCGCCGGTGCCGGCGGCGGCCACACGACGACGAGCCCGTCGCCGAGCACGTCGAACCATTCCCGGTCCCCCGGCTCGGCGAGATCCCACGGAACCCTCGGCCGGGCGAGCTCGGGCTCGTCGAGGAGTGTCGCGGCGGGGAGCGCCGGCGCGCCGGATCCGCGGGCCAGCTCGGCCGCACGGCGCACCGCGCGAACGATTCGTACGTAGCATCCGCAGCGGCAGAGGTTCGGGTCGAGGGCCGCGGCGATGCGTTCGTCGTCCGGGTCGGGGTCGCGCTCTAAGAGCGCGGCGGCCCGCAACGCCATGCCCGGGGTGCAGTAGCCGCACTGCGAGGCGCGCTCTTCGATGAGGGCCCGCTGGACCGGGTGCAGTCCGGCGACGCCCGCCAGCCCCTCGATCGTCGTGACCGACCGATCGGCGACGTCGGCGAGCGGGGTCTGACAGGCGAGCGCCGGCGCACCGTCGACGAGCACCGTGCATGATCCGCACTCGCCCTCGCCACAGCCCGGCTTCGTGCCGGTCAGGCCGAGCTCGTCGCGCAAATAGGCGATCAGGGTGCGACCCACCGTGGCGCCGAGCTCACGGGCTTCCCCGTTGATCGTGGCGGTGGTCATCGCCGGGTCACGGTCGTCGCTGCGTTCGAGCGCTCATCGGCGCACTTCTCTCAGTTGGCGTGTGGCGGGGGTCATGTCAGCACAAAGGCACCGTATCCGACCACCCTGTCCCGGTTCCCGGCGGTGTCCCCCGAAGAGCGCAGGTCGACCTGCTCGACGGCGAGGTGGTGACGACGCGCCGCGGTCAATAGACCCCGGACGGCGAAGACCCCGCACGCCCGGTCGAGGCCGACCTCCCCGGGCCGGCAGGCGACGATGGCCGCGGCCGTTTCTGCGTCGAGGACGCTGGCGGTGGCGTGGTCGTGGTAGTGGGACAGGTCGGTGCTCGCCACCACCAGGGTCTCGGGGCCGCCCCATACCGCTTCGAGCGCGTCGGCCACCACCTGCGCCGGCACCTCTCCCACCACGAGCGGCAGGACGAGGACGTCACCGAGGACGACCTGGATGAAGGGGAGATGGACCTCCAGGCTGTGCTCTCCGGCGTGGGCGTGGTCGTTCACGGTGACCCCCGGGCAGGAGAGCACCGCCCGGCGGCCGTCGCCGTCGACGGTCAGCTCACCGAGGGGGGTGGCGAAGGTGTCGGCGCTGCTGGCGGCGACGGTGTCGAGCGCTACCCGGTGCGCGGCGCCGATCAGGACCACCTTCTCGATCGTGCCGCGTCCCGGCGCCACCCGCGCGTACGCGGAAGCCGCCACGGACCCGGAGTAGAGGTAGCCGGCGTGCGGGCCGATGATCGCCTTGGGGACCGGTCGCGGCGGCCCCTGCCTGGGCGAGTCCCAGGTGGCGGCGGCGAGGGCGTCTCGGATCATTGCGCGCAGGCGGTCGGGGCTCGCGGGATAGAAAAGACCGGCCACGGCGGGGTCTCGCACCGTGTGCCGGGTTGCGCCGCGCGCACCGCCCGCGTCGTCACTCACCCGGGGTCAGTTCCCTTGGTCGGGCGCGCCCTTTCCCTGCGGGCTTCATTCCGCGACGACCTCGGGGATGTGCACGGGGCGGAACCGGGGGCCCCAGGTACCCGCCGGTCCCTCGAAGACGCCCGGGCAGCGGGTGCCGCAGCTCCGGCAGCGGCCGTCGTCGGTGAGGCGGTAGCGACGGATTTCGTACCAGTCCCGCTCCACGAGGCGGACACCGCAGCCCGAGCACGAGGTGCTGGCGCCCTCGGTGCCGTGCACATTGCCGGTGTAGGCGTGGTGCACCCCGTTCGCGAGGGCGATGCGGCGGGCCCGAGAGAGTGTCCCGGGCGGGGTGCCCGGTCGGTCGGTCATCTTGAAGTCCGGGTGGAAGGCGGTGAAGTGCACGGGCACGTCCGGCCCCAGGTGCCCGACCACCCAGGAGGTCAGGGCGTCGATCTCGGCGTCGGAGTCGTTCGCGCCGGGGAGCAGCAGGTTCGTGATCTCGAGCCAGACCGCGGTCTCGTGGCGGAGGTACTCCAGCGTCTCGAGCACCGCGCCCAGTTCAGCGCCGCACACGCGCCGGTAGAAGCCCTCGGAGAAAGCCTTCAGGTCGACGTTGGCGGCGTCGATGTGGGCGTACATCTCGGCCCGGGGTGCGGCACAGATGTAGCCGGCCGTCACGGCGACGGCCCGCAGGCCGAGCTCGTGGGCCGCGTCCGCGCAGTCAATCGCGAACTCCATGAACGGCACCGGGTCGTTGTAGGTGAAGGCGATGCTGGCGGCCCCCAGCTCCTTGGCGGCCGCGGCGATGGCCCGGGGCGAGGCCCGCTCCGAGAGCGTGTCGACCTCCTTGGATTTGGAGATGTCCCAGTTCTGGCAGAAGCGACAGGCGAGGTTGCAGCCGGCCGTGCCGAACGAGAGCACGGCCGAGCCGGGCAGGAAGTGGTGGAGCGGCTTCTTCTCGATCGGGTCGACGCAGAAGCCGCTGGAGCGCCCGTAGCTCGTGAGCACGATCTGGTTCTTGGCGCGGGATCGTACGAAGCACAGACCCCGCTGGCCGTCCCTTAGCTTGCAGGCCCGCGGGCACAGGTCGCACTGGACACGACCGTCGCTCAGCTCGTGCCAGTAGCGGGTGGCCACGGTCGAGCGGTCCACGGCTCCATGATGGCGCGCTCCGCTCTTCTCGCCGGGTCGCGCCAAGGGCGCGAACCACCCGAGCCCCGTCGGGTTCGGGCAGCTCTCCGGGGATCCGGGCGGTCGGGCACCCGCCTCCCCGTTGTCAATGCCGCTCAGAGGCCCAGTGCACCGGCCGCCCGCTCGTAATCGACGGCCGCGACCCAGAGGATCATCCCGAAATGCCCCGACCCGTCACCGACACCGGCTGCGGCGGTGACGTTCACCCCCGCAGCGGCGAGCTTCGACGTCGTGGCTTCGACCGCGCCCACGCGGTCGTCGCCTTCGACGAGGAGGGCGTGCTTCGCCCCGCTCAGCGTGTAACCGGCCCGTTCGGTGGCCGCGGTGAGCGCGGCCGGGTCCTTCGGCACGAGATCAATCTGTGAACGGCCGTCTCCCGTGGGGAAGGCGAGGAAGGCGAGCATGTCCACGCCGCCTTCCCTCAGCACCGCAAGGGCGCGCTCGCCCTCTCCCGGCGTGTCTGGAACGGTCAGGTAGTAGTAGTCAACGCGTCGCACTGTGTCAGCCATCTCGTCCCCCTCTTCGATATCCGAACCGCGCGCACGATACGTCCGGCGGGGCCCGTTTGCCGCGGCAGGAACTGGTGCCCGTCGCGACGCCCCACGCCCGATCCCGGCAGGGAACCGGCTGTGATCTGGGCCGAAACTTGACCGGGACCGCTGCGTATCCGGCGCGCCAGGTGGACTCGCCTCAGAGCGGAACGGCCTCCAGACGGAAAAAGACCGTACGACGTCCGTCCTCTGGAGCGTCCATGCCTTTGACCCGAGCGCACGCCGACCGGCAAGCCATTCGAGCGGAACTCCTCTCCGTGGTGAAGGTCCGCCCTCCGTGTCCTTCCTGGTCGGGATCTCGCCGAGCACCGCGTCGTTACGATGACGCGGTGCCACCCTTCCGGGTCGTCGCCGACTTCGCGCCCGCGGGTGACCAGCCGAAGGCGATCGCCGAGCTCACCGCGAGCATCGAAAGGGGCAACCGCTTCCAGACGCTGCTCGGGATCACCGGGAGCGGCAAGAGCGCGACGATCGCCTGGACGATCGAGAAGGTCCAGCGGCCCACCCTCGTCCTCGAGCCGAACAAGTCGCTCGCCGCCCAGATGGCGGGGGAGTTCCGCGAGTTCTTCCCCGACAACCGCGTCGAGTACTTCGTCTCGTACTACGACTACTACCAGCCCGAGGCGTACATCCCGTCGACGGACACCTACATCGAGAAGGACTCGTCGATCAACGACGAGATCGACCGGCTCCGGCACTCGACGACGGCGAGCCTGCTGACCCGACGGGACGTCATCGTCGTTGCCTCGGTTTCGTGCATCTACGGCCTCGGCTCGCCCGAGGAGTACGAGGGCCAGATCCTCGTCCTCCACCCCGGCGAGATCCACGACCAGCGTGCCCTGCTCAAGCGCCTCGTCGACATGCACTACGACCGCAACGACCAGAACCTCGTGCGGGGCAACTTCCGGGTGCGCGGCGACACGATCGAGATCCACCCCGCCTACGAGGAGACCTCGGTGCGCGTGGAGCTAATGGGCGACGAGGTCGAGCGGCTCAGCCGCTTCGACGAGCTCACCGGCGAGCTCCTCGGCGAGCTCGGCGAGCTCGTCGTCTTCCCGGCGACCCACTACGTCGCCGGCGACGAGCGGCTGCGGGCGGCGATCGCCTCGATCGAGGCGGAGCTGCGCCAGCGCCTGCCGGAGCTCGAGTCCGCCGGCAGGCTCCTCGAGGCCCAGCGGCTCCGGATGCGGACCGAGCACGACCTCGAGATGCTCGGCGAGGTCGGCTACTGCAACGGCGTCGAGAACTACAGCCGCCACCTCGACGGCCGCCAGCCCGGCCAGCCGCCGTACACGCTGCTTGACTACTTCCCCGACGACTGGCTCCTCGTCGTCGACGAGAGCCACGTCTCCGTTCCTCAGCTCCACGGCCAGTACTTCGGGGACCGGTCGCGCAAGGAGATCCTCGTCGAGCACGGCTTCCGGCTCCCGTCGGCCCTCGACAACCGGCCGCTGCGGTTCGAGGAGCTCGAGGCGCACCTCAAGCAGTGCGTCTTCATGTCGGCGACCCCGTCGCCTTACGAGCTGGGGGTCTCTGACGTCGTCGCCGAGCAGATCGTCCGCCCGACGGGGCTCGTCGACCCCGAGGTCGTCGTGAAGCCGACGAAGCGCCAGATCGACGACCTGATCGCCGAGATCGATGCCGTCGTCGCCCGCCACGAGCGCGTCCTTGTCACGACGCTCACGAAAAAGATGGCCGAGGACCTCACGGACTACCTCCTCGAGGCCGGGCTGCGCGTCCGGTACCTGCACTCGAACGTGGAGACGATCGAGCGGATCGAAATCGTGCGCGACCTGCGCCTTGGGGACTTCGACGTGCTCGTCGGCATCAACCTTTTGCGCGAGGGCCTTGACCTGCCGGAGGTGTCGCTCGTCGCCATCCTCGACGCCGACAAGGAGGGGTTCCTGCGCTCATCGACGTCGCTCATCCAGACGATCGGTCGGGCGGCCCGCAACGTCGCGGGCCGGGTCGTCCTCTACGCCGACGTCATCACCGACTCGATGCGCCACGCCCTCGCCGAGACCGAGCGCCGACGCGAGCTGCAGCGCGCCTACAACCTCGAGCACGGGATCGACCCCCAGACGATCCGCAAGGCGGTCACCGATCTCGTCGCCCAGTTCCGTGCCGGGGGATCGGCGCGCCCCCCGAGACCTCGCCCCTGCCGGTCGGCGCGACCTCGGAGCGGAGCCGTCGGGCCGGACGGCGCGCCGTCGAGCGGCTGGCGGGCCCGGTGCCCGAGCACGCCGGAGAGCTGCCCGCCGACGAGCTCACGCGGCTGATCTCCACGCTCGACGCCGAGATGCACGAGGCGGCGGCCGAGCTCCGCTTCGAGTACGCGGCCCGCCTGCGCGACGAGATCCGCCGGCTGAACCGCGAGCTCAAAGAAGTCGGTTAGGCCGTATCCTCCGAAGATGCCCGACTCCCTGGTCATCCGCGGGGCGCGCGAGCACAACCTGCAGAACGTCTCACTGGAGCTGCCCCGGGACCGCCTGATCGTCTTCACGGGGCTGTCGGGGTCCGGCAAGTCCTCGCTCGCTTTCGACACGATCTACGCGGAGGGCCAGCGGCGCTACGTCGAGTCGCTCTCCTCGTACGCCCGCCAGTTCCTCGGCCAGATGGACAAGCCCGACGTCGACTTCATCGAGGGCTTGTCACCGGCGATCTCGATCGACCAGAAGTCCGCCTCCCGCAACCCCCGTTCGACCGTCGGCACCATCACCGAGGTCTACGACTACCTCCGGCTCCTCTACGCCCGCATCGGGCTTCCGCACTGCCCGAAGTGCGGTCGGCTCGTCACGCGCCAGAGCCCCCAGCAGATCGTCGACCGGGTGATGGACCTCCCGGACGGGAGCCGCTTCCACGTGCTCGCCCCGGTCGTGCGCGCCCGCAAGGGCGAGTACGACACGCTCCTCGACGAGCTCGCCTCCCAGGGCTACGCCCGGGCGCGGATCGACGGGACCCTCGTCGAGCTCGGCGGGCGCGAGAAGCACACCCTCGCCCGTTACGAGCAGCACACGATCGAGGTCGTCGTCGACCGGCTCGTGCACCGCGCCGGGATCGAACGGCGGCTCACGGACTCGATCGAGACGGCGCTGCGGCTCGGGGAGGGGGTCGCCGAGATCCAGCTCGTCGACACTGACGAGATCCTCACGTTCTCCCAGCACCTCGCCTGCGTCGTCGACGGGATCTCCTTTGAGGACCCCGCCCCCCGCAACTTCTCGTTCAACTCGCCGTTCGGGGCCTGCCCGGTCTGTTTGGGACTGGGCACACGCTTCGAGGTCGACCCCGTCCTCGTCGTGCCGAACCCGGCGCTCTCGCTGGAATACGGGGCGATCGCGCCGTGGGCGTCGTCGCGCACCGAGTACTTCTCCCGGGTGCTGCGCGCCGTCGGCGAATCCTACGGGATCGACCTCAGGGCCCCGTGGTCGAAGCTCACGAAGGCGAACCAGAAGGTGATCCTCTACGGCTCGGGCGATCGCCGGGTCCACGTCTCGTACCGCAACCGGTACGGCACGCCGCGCTCGTACCACACGACGTACGAGGGCGTCATCCCCTGGCTCGGGCGGCGTCACGGGGAGGCGGAGTCGGACTGGCAGCGCGAGCAGATCGAGGGCTACATGCGGGAGGTCCCCTGCGCGGCGTGCGAGGGCACGCGCCTACGCCCCGAGTCGCTCGCCGTGACGGTCGGGGGGATGAACATCGCCGAGTTCGCTGCCAAGCCGATCGGCGAGGCGCTGAAGGTGATCTCGTCGCTCGAGCTGACGGGCCGGGAGGCGATGATCGCCGAGCAGGTGCTGAAAGAGATCCGGGGCCGGATCCAGTTCCTCGTCGACGTCGGACTCGACTACCTCACGCTCGACCGGGCCGCGGCGACCCTCGCCGGAGGGGAGGCACAGCGGATCCGGCTCGCCAGCCAGATCGGCTCCGGGCTCGTCGGTGTGCTCTACGTGCTCGACGAGCCGTCGGTCGGGCTGCACCAGCGGGACAACCGGCGCCTCATCGAGACGCTGGCGAGGCTGCGCGACCTCGGCAACACGGTGATCGTCGTCGAGCACGACGAGGAGACGATCCGCGTCGCTGATCACGTCGTCGACATCGGCCCCGGGGCGGGGGAGCACGGGGGAGAGATCGTCTACTCCGGTCCGGTCACGGGTCTGCTCAAAGCGCCGCGCTCGGTGACCGGCAAGTACCTGTCGGGCGAGATGACCATCCCGGTGCCGGGAAAACGCCGCAAGCCGGCGCACGGCCATCTCGTCGTGCGCGACGCCTGGGAGCACAACCTCCAGCACATCGACGTCGCGGTGCCACTGGGCTGTTTCGTCGCCGTCACGGGGGTCTCGGGCTCGGGCAAGTCCACACTCGTGAACGACGTGATCCACCGTGCGCTCGCCAAGTCCGTCTACCACTCGCGCACCGTGCCCGGTCGGCACCGCACGATCGAGGGCGTGGAACTCCTCGACAAGGTGATCGACATCGACCAGTCGCCGATCGGGCGCACGCCCCGGTCGAACCCGGCGACGTACACGGGCGTGTTCGACCGCATCCGTCAGCTGTTCAGCCAGACGACCGAGGCGAAGCTGCGCGGCTACAAGCCGGGGCGCTTCTCGTTCAACGTCTCGGGCGGGCGCTGCGAGAACTGCTCGGGCGACGGGACGATCAAGATCGAGATGCACTTCCTGCCCGACGTCTACGTCCCCTGCGAGATCTGCAAGGGGGCCCGCTACAACCGCGACACGCTCGAGGTGCTGTGGCGGGGCAAGTCGATCGCCGACGTCCTCGACATGTCCTGCGAGGAGGCCCGCGACTTCTTCGCCGCGCAGCCGGCGATCGCGCGCCACCTCGGCACTCTCGTCGACGTCGGCCTCGGCTACATCCGGCTCGGCCAGCCCGCGCCGACGCTCTCGGGCGGCGAGGCTCAAAGGGTGAAGCTTTCCTCGGAGCTCTCCAAGCGCTCGACGGGGCAGACCCTCTACATCCTCGACGAGCCGACGACCGGGCTCCACTTCGATGACGTGAAAAAGCTCCTCGGCGTGCTGCAGCGCCTCGTCGACCAGGGCAACACCGTGCTTGTCATCGAGCACAACCTCGACGTCGTGAAGTCGGCCGACTGGGTGATCGACCTCGGCCCCGAGGGTGGGGACGCGGGGGGCCGCGTCGTCGCCGAGGGATCACCCGAGAAGCTCGCGACGATCCCCGCGAGCTACACGGGTCGCTACCTGAAGGACATGCTCGCCCGCTGAGAGGCGGAGGACGCCCTGTCGGGCGGGGACGCAGCGTCACAGCGTTTACCGACGATGGAGTGAGCCATCGTGCGGATCGGTCACGAGGCTAAGAGCTTCGCTGGTCTTAGTTGATCCAGGTGTTTTCGCTGAGCGACAGCGGCGGACCTACTTGGCCGTGATCTTGGAGTAGGCGATCGTCGAGCCGGCTGGCGGGGCACTCACGACGACAGGCTCGCCCCATTTGGAGAACGTGATCGTCTCGAGGCCACCGCCCGAGGCGGTCATGGTCACCTCGACCGGGAGGGTCGCCCCTGCCGCCGAGACGGTCAGCGTGTCCGACAACTTCGGCGTAGAGCTCGTGGCTGCGGTCGTCCACTTGAGGACGTACAGCTTGGCCCCCTTGACGACCTCGGTGGACAGCTTCGTTCCCTTGGCCGCGGGGAGCACGCCCGTGATCGAGGAGATCGTGAGGCCGGATTCGAAGTTCGAGTACTCGGTCGAGCCGGCCTTCAAGGACATCCAGTCCTTGCCCAACTTCTTGGCCTGTGCCGAGGTCAGCCCGAAGAGCGTGGTCAGCCCAGAGGAGTTCCCGTCGACGTAGCCGAAGGTGGAGTTCACCTTGAGCGTGATGGTTGACTTGCCCAGCGAGACGGACTCGACGCCGTTCTTCTTCCCCAGATCGCCGGTCACCTTCTCGGTGCTCGATGTCGAGTTCGGCTTCACCTGGAGCACGAGGTGGACGCTCGACTGTTTGGCGATCGCCGCTTTCGTGGCTTTGAGAACAGAGCTTGTCGTGTTGACCGTGGCGGATGCCGACACTCCGAGAGCGGCAGAGACGACGAGTGCGCCGGTTCCGAACGCGAGCACACGAACGAGGCACGGGATGCTTGGTCGGGCGAAGGATCTCACCTGACCAACGTAGCTTGGATCGGCACGTCCGCGGAGCGCCTTACCGGGCTAGTCGCAGATGAGACGCCATTTGGCAGGTCGACATGGAACCAACCGGTGCATTCCGAATTCGCTTGTGGGCTTCTGGCAAAGCGGGCGAAGCCCCTTGGATCGGATACCGAATCAGAGATGCTCGCCGAGCGACAGACGGAGATCACTCCGCGCCAGTTCGATCTGTTTGCGTACCGTCGATTCCGCGATCCGGAGAGTCCGGGCCGCGTCCTTCGTCGTCACGCCGACGACGAGACAGAGCACGGCGCATCGGCGTCGTGCCGTCGGCATCGCCCGCAACGCGCGCTCGATCCCCACTGCGAGCGTTGCCTCGGCCGCGATGTCCGGCGACGGCACATCGTCCTCGAGGGGGAGATTCCCATGGCGAATCCGCGTGAGGAGGCGGAAGGCGACCCGGTAGACGTAGCCCGCCGGGTTCGTGCCGAGTCGGACGCGGCGCCAGTGCCCGAGCGTGCGCGCGAACGCCTCCTGGGCAGTGTCCTCGGCGGTCGCCGGGTCGGCCCCGCCAAGTTCGAGGGAGCGGACGAGGCGCGGGTAGTGCAACCTGTAGAGCGCGACGAAGTCGTCGTCGATGCCGCCGGCCTTTCTGGCGTAAACCGCCCGCGGCGCGCCCGCGCCCGGTGAGTCATGACCCTGGCTGTCGGTCGTAGCGGCGGCCTCCACGACTGACAGCTGAGCACGGTTCGGGCCCATCTACTAGCCGGCGGCGGCGATCACTTCGACGTGGGCTTCGGGGACGTGACGGTCGAACCGGAGGTCGCCGTGAAGGGCACGGCGCAGGCCTCGGGCTCTGCGAAGGCGTTGTCGCTCGAGACGGTGGCGGTGCCGACGCTGTTTCCGGAGCCGTCGAAGGCTGTGAGCGTTGCCGGAAGTGGCGAGCTGCCGTCGTCGACGAGGACAGCCCAGCCGTCCGTCACGGTCATCTGATCCGACGAACCGTCGGAGAAGTTCGCCTGGACGCTGTTCGCGTTCAACCCGACGTAGACCGAGATCACCTCGATGGGCGAGGACTCCGCGACCCCGACAACGGCACTGTCGACGAGTTGGAACGGCTGCGTGGGGTTCAAGGGAGCAGGGGTCGGCCCGGTAACCGTGACCTCGCCGACCGCCCCGGGGTTCGACACCTCGACGACGAGTTCCTCGCTCGCGCTGCAGGCGGAGATCGTTGGGAGAGTGGTCCCGGTTGCGCCGCTCGCCCCCGTTGTGCCACTTGCGCCGGTCGCCCCGCTGGCTCCTGACGCCCCGCTGGCTCCTGACGCCCCACTGGCTCCTGACGCCCCGGTCGCGCCAGTCGCGGTGGAGAGCACCGGCGTGCTTCTCAGGGCCGGGGAGACAACCGGCACGACGGCGGACTTGCCCGGGCTTGTGGCCGGCTCATTCGGGAGACTCGGCACCACCTGCGTCGTGACGAGCGATTCCGTGAACGCCCGGACGGTGACATCGCCCGCCGTTCGGACGAACAACCGGTGCAGCGGGGCGACCAGGTACGGGAGGATCCCCGAGCAGCGGGCGGCGGTGCACGTCGCCGGGATGGCCGCCTTCGCGCTCGGAAGCGTTCTGGCCGTGGAGGAGTTCGTGCCGGCGGCACTACTCGAGGCGACCGACCACTTCAGCCCAGCCGGGGCGACCCCCAGCGCTGTGTGGCTTCTCGTCCAGGCGGCCGATCTGGCCGCGACGTTGACGAATCCTGACCCCTTCCCGCCCGAGGTCGCGGTGATCGCTCCGGCGCTCGCCTCGGCGAGCGCGACGACGAGGACCGTGGCGGTGGCGATCTTCAGCCGCCGCTCGCGTCGGCGGTGCGACCGGGCGACGATCGAGCGGAGCGTCGCGTCCGAGGCCGGGACGCCGGGGTGATCGAGAAGGTGCGACAGCCCTCCGTCTTCGTCTGACATCGATTCCACCTCTGGGCTCGTGGGGTCAAAAGACCCCTCCACCATCTACAAAGCCCGGAGGAGCCGCGTTCGCGTACGGTCACCAATGGAATTTTCTGGTCTCGCGGCTGGGCGCACACCCGCGCAGACGCCAGCGCTGCGGGAGCCGCGGACCTAGAAGCTCGAGCCGCCGATCTCGAGCATCCGGTTGAGGGCGACTCGGGCGTCGGCCGCCGTCGCCTCGTCGACGACGATGCGGTTGCGCACCTCGCCCTCGACGAGGCCTTCGAGGACCCAGGCGAGGTGGGCCGGGTCGATGCGGTACATCGTCGAGCACGGGCAGACGAGCGGGTCGAGCGAGACGATCGTGAGTTCGGGGTGCTCGACGCCGAGCCGGTGGACGAGGTGGATCTCGGTCCCGATGCCGATCGCCGTCCCGGGGGCGGCCCGCTCCACGTAGTGGATGATCGTGTCGGTCGAGCCGACCTTGTCCGCGAGCGCCGCCACCTCGTGGGCGCACTCCGGGTGGACGACGACCTTGCCGCCGGGATGGGCGGCGCGGAAGGCGGCGACGTGCTCGACGCTGAAGCGCTGGTGCACCGAGCAGTGGCCCTTCCACAAAAGGAAAGTCGCTTCTTTCAAGTCCGCCTCGTTGAGTCCGCCCATCGCGAGCCGCGGGTCCCAGACCCGCTCGTCCTTGGGCGCGAAACCGAGCGAGTAGACGGTGTTGCGGCCGAGGTGCTGGTCCGGGAAGAAGAGGACCTTGCCCCCGGAGGCGATGACGTGCTCGGCGAGCCGGGGGCCGGGGGCCGCGTCGTAAGGGACGCCGAGCGCCCAGCGCACCGCGGTGTCGGCATTGGCGGACGTGCACACCGTCCCGCGGTGCCGTCCGACGAAGGCCTTCAGGGCGGCGGAGGAGTTCATGTAGGTGACCGGGACGACCGAATCGAGGTCGACGACGTCGCCGAGCTCGGACCAGGCGGTCTCCACCGATTCGAGGTCGGCCATGTCTGCCATCGAGCACCCGGCGTTCAAGTCCGGGAGGAGCACCTGCTGGTCGGGCGCGGTGAGGATGTCGGCCGCCTCGGCCATGAACGTGACGCCGCAGAATACGACGAACTCGGCCTGGTGGTGGTTGGCGGCGAAGCGCGAGAGCCCGAAGGAGTCGCCGCGGGCGTCGGCCCAGCGCATCACCTCGTCGCGCTGGTAGTGGTGGCCGAGGATGACGACCCGGTCGCCGAGGGCGGCGCGGGCCGCGCCGATCATGGCGACGAGCTCATCGTCGGATGCCCGGGTGTAGCGGTCCGGCAACGGCGCCTGGAGGCGGAACATCTCCCTCGCTTCGGTTCTCGCTCCGTTGCGGCCGGCGGGGACAGCCTGGTCGCCCGTCCGCGGGTGTGTCGGCCACGGAGCTCTGTCCGCCGGGGTACCAGGCCGGCGTAGCCTCCAGGTTAGTGCTCGAACGCCCGAAAGCCGTCCCGGACGCGCCCGGCTCGTACCAGTTCAAGGACGCCGACGGGCGCGTGATCTACGTCGGCAAGGCGCTCTCGCTGAAGCAACGCCTGTCGAGCTACTTCGGCGATCCGACCCAGCTCCACCCCCGCACCCAGCAGATGCTCGAGCGGGCGCGCTCGGTCGAGTGGATCCAGGTGCGCTCCGAGGTCGAGGCGATCATGCTGGAGTACAGCCTGATCAAGGAGCACCGGCCGCATTTCAACGTCCGGCTCGTCGACGACAAGAGCTACCCGTTCATCGCCGTGACGACCGACGAGACCTGGCCGCGCGCGGCGATCATGCGGGGCACGAAGCGCAAGGGCACCCGGTACTTCGGCCCCTACGCCCAGGCCTACGCGCTGCGGGAGATGCTCGACATGCTCGTGCGGTCCTTCCCGGTGCGGACGTGCACGAACACGAAATTTGCCCGTCACGAGCGGCTGGGGCGGCCGTGCCTGCTCTACCACATCGAGCGCTGCTCGGGCCCCTGCGTCGGGGCGGTGACGGCGGAGGAGTACAAGAGCCACGTCGAGGAGCTGTCCCGTTTCCTCGACGGAGACACGAAGGCCGTCGTCGCCCGGCTCGAGGCGGGCATGAAGCGCGCCGCCGCGGCCGAGGAGTACGAGAAGGCGGCGCGGTTCCGGGATCAGCTCGAGTCGGCGCGTCTCGCCGGTGAGCACCAGGACGTCGTCGGCGCGGTCGACGAGGACTTCGACGTGATGGGGATCGCCGAATCCGAGCTCGACGCCGCGGTGCAGGTCCTCCACGTCCGCCACGGCCGCGTCGTGGGACGGCAGGGCTTCGTCCTCGAAAAGGTCGAGGACCTGGGGCCGGCCGACCTCGTCGCCCGGGCGCTCGGCCAGCACTACGCCGAGACGCCGCTCGGCGTGCCCCGCGAGGTCCTCGTGCCGACGATCCCCGCCGAGGCCGAGGCGTATGCGGCCTGGCTCTCGGGGCGGCGGGGCGCGGCGGTCGCCATCAGAGTCCCGCGGCGCGGTCACAAGCGAGCGCTGGTCGGCGTCGCCGAGAAGAACGCCGCCGAGCAGCTCGTCCGGCACCGCACCCGGCGGGCGACCGACCTCGCGGCCCGGGCCCGCGCCCTCGAGGAACTCCAGCGCCACCTCGGGCTCGCCGAGGCGCCGCTCCGCATCGAGTGCTACGACATGAGCCACCTTCAGGGGAGCGACTACGTCGGCTCGATGGTCGTGATGGAGGACGGGCTCACCAAGCGCAGCGACTACCGGCGTTTCAAGGTGACGGGCGTGGCCGGTAACGACGACTACGGGGCGATGGAGGAGGTCCTCACCCGGCGGCTCCGGCGGCTCGCCGAGCCCGCGGCTGCCGAGGACGAGGCTTCGACCCGCCGCCGGCGGTTCGCCTACCCGCCGCAGCTGCTCCTCCTCGACGGGGGCAAAGGCCAGCTCGGCGTGGGGGTGCGGGTGCTCGCCGCCCTCGGGCTTGAGAAAAGGATCGCCGTGGCGGCGCTCGCCAAGCAGTTCGAGGAGGTCTTCGTGCCGTACTCGCCCGACCCGGTGCGGATCCCCCGGGACTCGGAAGCCATTTACCTCCTCCAGGAGATCCGCGACGAGGCGCACCGCTTCGCGATCTCCTACCACCGCGAGCTGCGCGCCCGTCGGCTCCGTCCCGATCCCTTGGAGGGCGTGCGCGGTCTCGGGGCGACGCGGCGCCGCCGGCTCATCGCCGAGTTCGGTTCGCTCCGCGCGCTTCGGGCCGCGAGCACCGAGGATCTCCGCAGCGTCTCGTGGCTGCCGGACGACGTCGCCACAGCGGTCTTCGCGAAGCTCCACCCAGGCGGCGCCCGCATGGCCGCCACCCCGGCGAGGCGCGCACCATCGGTCGCGGTATGACGCAGTCCGCCCACAACAAGCCCCACGCGCAAGGGACCGGTCCGCCGCCGTTCGCCGAGAGCTGGGACGAGCACGCCGACTGGTGGAAGACGACGTTCACCGGGGGAGCCGACCGCGAGTACGAGATCGAGATCATCCCGCTCGTCGTCGCGCAGCTCGGCGGCTGCCGGGTCGCCGTCGACATCGGCTGTGGCGAGGGCCAGGTCGCCCGGGCCGTCGCCGCGGCGACCGGTTGCCGGGTGATCGGCGTCGACCCCGCGCTCCTCCAGCTCCGAAACGCCCTCGACGCGGCGGAACCGGAACTCGCCATCACCTACGTCCAGGCCGAGGGTGAGAACCTGCCGATCGCGACGGGTTCGGTCGACGCGGCGTTCTGCTGCCTCGTCATCGAGCACGTCGCCGACGCCGACGCGCTGCTCGCCGAGGTGGCCCGCGTGCTCGCCCCCGGGGGCGCCTTCGTCCTCGTCGTCAACCACCCGGCCTTCCAGGGCCCGGGGAGCGGCTTCGTCGACGACCAGATCCTCAACGAGGTCTACTGGCGGATGGGGCCGTATCTCGCCGAGCAGTGGGACGTCGAGGAGGTCGACCCGACGGTCTCGCTCACCTTCAGCCACCGGCCGCTCTCGCGCTACATCAACCCGCTCGCCGAGCGGGACCTCGTCCTCGTCCGCCTCGAGGAACCGTCGCCGCGGATGGAACTGCTCGCCGAGTCGGTCGACGCCGACTTCGAGTCGAAGATCCCGCGCCTTTGCGCGATGCGCTTCGAGCACCGGCCCCGGCACCGGGCGTGAGGCTCCGTATTCCGAGGTCGACGCCCCGCGGGATGAAAGAATCACGGGGGAGGTCGAGGGGGCCGTGGCCGAGTACCTGATCGTTGCCGGGATGTCGGGGGCGGGACGGTCGACCGCGGCCGCGGCGCTCGAGGACTTCGGCTGGTTCGTCATCGACAACCTCCCCCCCGCCTTGGTCGGCAAGGTCGCCGAGCTCGCCGCGCTCCAGGGCAACGACCTCGACCGGTTCTGCTTCGTCGTCGGCCGGGGAGGGACGGAGTCCATCGCCGAGATCGTCCCGGCGATCGAGGACCTGCGCGCTTCGGGCGCCCGGGTGCGCGTCCTCTACCTCGAGGCCTCCGACGAGGTCCTTGTCCGGCGGTTCTCCGGCACCCGCCGGCGTCACCCCGTCGAGGCCGAGGGCGTCGCCGAGGCGATCCAGTCCGAGCGCGCGCTCCTCGAGCCGCTCCTCGCCGGGGCCGACGTCGTCATCGACACGTCAGAGACGAACGTCCACGAGCTGCGGGCGCGTCTCGTTGAACTGTTCGCCGTGCGGGAGACGATCGGCCAGCTGGAGACCTCGATTGTCTCGTTCGGCTTCAAGAACGGCCTGCCGCTCGAGGCCGACCTCGTCTTCGACGCGCGGTTCCTGCCGAACCCGCACTGGGTCGACGCGTTGCGCCCGCACAGCGGTCTCGACGACGACGTGCGCGACTACGTCATGTCCTCGCCCGAGGCGGTCGAGTTCCTGGCGCGCATCGACGACCTCGTCACGTTCCTCCTGCCCTTTTTCTCCCGGGAGGGGAAGTCATACGTGTCGATCGCCATCGGCTGTACCGGCGGGAGGCACCGCTCGGTCGTGCTCGCCGAGGAGCTCGCCCGCCGCCTGCGCGCCCAGGGCTTTTCTCCCTCGGTCCACCACCGGGACGTCGACCGGTAGCTACCGGAAACCGCAGGGCTCCGGCGTAGCGCCGGCGGGTCTCCCCGCCGGGTTTGCGGGCCAGATAGGCTTTGGGTGTGGCCCCGGGGTGGCGATCCTCGGGTCGGATGAATCTGCCTCGGCCACAAAGACAGTTCCACCACGTCCCGGTGGCGCGCCACCGGGGGACTTCGAAAGCGGGAGCAGCGACATGACGGTACGGGTCGGGATCAACGGGTTCGGTCGGATCGGGCGCAATTTCCTGCGCGCGGCGCGTGAATCGAGCGCGGACATCGAGATCGTCGCGGTAAACGACCTTCTCAGCCCGGAGGTGAACGCCCACCTGCTCCGCTACGACTCGACGTACCGGCGCTACCCGGGAACGGTCGAGGTGAAGGGCTCCGACCTCGTCGTCGACTCCCACGTGATCAAGGTCTTCGCCGAGCGCGACCCGGCGGCGCTGCGCTGGGGTGAGCTCGGCGTCGAGGTCGTCGTCGAGTCGACCGGGCGCTTTACCAAGCGCGACGCCGCGGCGGCGCACCTCGCCGGCGGGGCGAAGCGGGTCGTCATCTCCGCGCCCTCGGCCGACGCCGACGCGAGCTTCGTCATCGGCGTGAACGAGGGCGACTTCGACCCGGCAAAGGACTTTGTCATCTCGAACGCCTCGTGCACGACGAACTGCTTCGTGCCGATGATGAAGGTCCTCGACGACGCCTTCGGCGTGGAAAAGGGCCTCATGACGACGATCCACGCCTACACGAACGACCAGGAGCTCCTCGACTTCGCCCGGGACAACCTGCGGCGGGCGCGGGCCGCGGCGGTGAACATCGTGCCGACCTCGACCGGCGCGGCGCGGGCGACGAACCTCGTCATGGCGAACATGAAGGGCCGCCTCGACGGCTCGGCGCTGCGCGTGCCTCTCCCGGTCGGGTCGATCACTGACTTCACGGGGGTCCTCAACGCCACGACCGATGCCAAGGCCGTGAACGCCGCCTTCGCCGCCGCCGCCAAGTCCGGGCCACTCGCCAAGGTCCTCGTCTACACCGAGGACCCGATCGTCTCCTCGGACATCGTCGGCTCGCCGGCATCGTGCACGTTCGACTCGGCGCTCACGATGACGCTGCCGCTCGAGCACGGCCAGACCCTCGCCAAGGTCTTCGGCTGGTACGACAACGAGTGGGGCTACTCCCACCGGCTCGTCGAGCTCGTCGCGCTGGTCGGCAAGTGATCGGGCGCATCCCGGTCCTCGAGGACCTGCCGGAGGTCGCGGGAAAGAGCGTCCTCGTCCGCGTCGACTTCAACGTGCCGATCGGCGAGGCCGGCGGCAAACGGGTCGTCACCGACGACTTCCGGATGCGCCAGGCGGTCCCGACGCTGCGCTGGCTCCTCGACCGGGGTGCGACGGTGACGTGCGCGACCCACCTCGGGCGCCCGAAGGGCGCGCCCGACCCCCGCTTCGACGTCGCCCCGGTGCGCGCGCGCCTCGCCGAGCTCGTGCCCGGCGTGGAGCTGTTGGAGAACCTCCGGTTCGACCCGGGCGAGGAGGCGAACGACCCGGCCTTCGTCGACCGGCTCGTCGCCGGCCACGACTGCTACGTGAACGACGCCTTCGGGGCGTCGCACCGCGCCCACGCCTCGATCGTCGGGCCGCCGGCGCGGCTGCCCTCGGCGGCGGGGAGGTTGCTCGCCCGCGAGGTCGAGGTGATCGGGGGTCTCCTCGATGAGCCGAAGCACCCCTTCGTCGCCGTGATCGGCGGTGCCAAGGTGGCCGACAAGCTCGGCGTGCTTGTCTCGCTCATCGCCAAGGCCGACACCGTGCTCATCGGCGGCGGGATGTCGTACACGTTCCTCGCGGCCGAAGGCCGCAAGATCGGCTCGTCGATCTTCGACCAGCCCCACGTTGACGCGTGCCGCAAGCTCCTCGCCTCGACCCACAAGATCATGCTGCCCTCCGACGTCGTCGTCATCGGGCCCGGCGGCATGCTCCACCCCGGGGCGAAGTCCGTCGCCGACGGCGACCCGATCGACACGACGACGGGCGACTTCCCGGACGGCTGGGAGGGCGTCGACGTCGGCGTCGAGACCCGGCGCCGCTTCTGCGACGTGATCGAGGAGGCGGGGACGGTGTTCTGGAACGGGCCGGTCGGGTTCTTCGAGGACCCGCGGTTTTCTGCCGGGACCCGCGCGGTCGCCGAGGCGGTCGCCGCCTGTCCCGGGTTCACGGTCGTCGGCGGGGGCGACTCCGCCGCGGCGATCGACGAGTTCGGCCTCGCCGAGTCGGTCGGCTTCGTCTCGACCGGCGGGGGAGCCTCGCTTGAGCTCATCGAGCTCGGCGACCTCCCGGGCCTCGCCGCGCTGCGCGGCGCGCCGAACGCCCCGAAGGGGAACTGATCGCGGTGACGCCCGAGCGCGGCGTGCTCGTGAGCGGCAACTGGAAGATGAACGGGAACCACTTCGAGGCGCTCAAGCTCATCCAGGAGCTCGCCGCGCTGCTCTTCGCCGGGGCGGTGCCGCCGGGGCGCGAGGTGAGCGTGCATCCGCCCTTCACCTCGCTGCGCACGGTGCAGACCGCCGTCGAGTCCGACCACGTCCCGGTGGCGCTCGGCGCGCAGAACTGCCACTACGAGGACCGCGGCGCCTACACCGGAGAGGTCTCGGCCGAGATGCTCGCCCGGCTGAACGTCCGCTATGTGATAACCGGGCACTCGGAGCGGCGCCAGTACTTCGACGAGACCGACGAGATCGTGGGGAGGAAGATCGACGCGATCCTGCGTAACGGGATGTTGCCGATCGTCTGCGTCGGCGAGACGCTCGCCGAGCGCGACGCCGGCGACGCCGAGACCAAGGTGCGCGGCCAGGTGCGCGCCGCGCTCGAGGGCCGCCCGACCGACGAGGTCGCGTCGATCGTTGTCGCCTACGAGCCGATCTGGGCGATCGGGACGGGGCGGACGGCGACCCCGACCGACGCCCAGGAGATGTGCGCCGCCATCCGCTCGGAGATCGGGCACTTCGCACCCTCGGCCGCGCCCTCAATCCGCATCCAGTACGGGGGCTCGGTCACCCCGGAGACGGCCGAGGAGCTGCTCGTCGGCGAGGACGTCGACGGCTTCCTCGTCGGCGGCGCGAGCCTCGACGCCCAGCGTTTCGTCACGATCGTGCGTGCCGGGGCGTAGCGCGCGAGCAGGCCAGCGGCCGTGAACTGCTAATCTGCGCCGTCGTTCCGCGCGCGCCCGACGCAGCCGAGGAGGTCCTCGCACGTGCTCACCGACATCCTGATCGGGATCGAGACCCTCGCCTCGTTCGCGCTCGTGCTGCTGATCCTTTTGCACTCGGGCCGAGGCGGGGGACTTTCGGACATGTTCGGCTCGACCGTCGGCACGGCGGCCGCGGGCTCGACGGTCGCCGAGAAGAATCTCGACCGCCTGACCATCACCGTCGCCGTCGTCTTCGCCTTCGCGACGGTCATCATCGGGCTTCGGTGGGGCTGAAAAGGTCCGCAGCCGCCGTTCTCGGCGCCCTCGTCCTCCTCGCGATCGCCGGCGCGACCTCCTCGGGCGCTTCGTCGACCTCGACGACGCTCGCCGGCCAGGGGGGCGTGAAGATCCTCGACAGCGGCACCGTCACCTTCGCCGTCTCACGTCTTCCCACCCAGTTCAACCCGCTCACGCCGGGGGGCTCGAACTCGATCACGCAGATGGTGATGGAACAGGTCCTCCCGCAGCTCTTCGTCACCGGGCCCGGCATGCAGATCCACGCCGTCGACGGGCTCGTCACCTCGGCCGAGGTGACAGGTCTCAAGCCCCAGACCGTCGTCTACACCCTCGCCAAGGGGGCGCGCTGGTCTGATGGCGTGGCGATTTCGGCCTCCGACTTCGCCTACAACTGGCATGCACTGATGAGGATCGGGCGGAACCTCCCGGCGACGTTCCCGCTGGCGGGATACGAGGACATCACCTCGGTCACGGGGTCGGTGAGCAAGAAGCTCGGCACGACAGTGAAGGTCGTCTTCGCCAAGCCCTACGCGGACTGGATGGCGCTTTTCAACGACCTCGTCCCCGCCCACATCGCCCGCCGCTACGGCTGGGTGAAGGCGTTCGAGGGGCGCAACCCCGCCCACCTCGTCTCGGGCGGGCCCTTCGTCATCACGAAGATCGTGCCCGGCAAGGAGCTGGTGCTCTCGCGCAACCCCGCCTTCTGGGGCCGGCGCGCCCACCTCGACCACATCATTTTCAAAGTCGAGCACTCCGAGGGCGCAACGCTGCGGGCGCTGCGCGCCGGCTCGGTCGACCTCGCCGAGCTCGCCCCCGGGGCGAACGTCACGGGCGTCGTCACGCGGAGTGTCGATCTCGAGCAGACCGTGTCGGACTCGGCGACGCTCTGGCAGCTCGCCTTCAATTTCGCCGACCCGGTCACCGGCCGGCTCGTGATGCGCGAGGCAATCGCCGCGGCGATCAACCGCCCGGAGGTCGTCGCCGACTCGGTCGGTGTCGTCGAACCCGGCGCCCTGGCCCCGGGCAACCGAATCTACGCCGCCGGACAGCCGGGGGGCATCCTGAACGACAGCGCCTACCTCGCGCCCGACGACGCCGAGGTGGACCTGCTCCTCGTGGCGGCGGGATACGTACTCGACGCCGAGGGCGACGCGCGCTCTGTCACGGGGAGGCCGCTCGTGCTTGTCCTCACGGGACCGACGGGGAACCCCACGGTGGCCGCCGCCGAGCGCGAGATCCAGGCGGAGCTTCTGCAAGCCGGGATCAGGATGCGGATCCGCAACGTGCCGCTCGCTTCACTTCTGTCGGCGATCCTGCCGCAGGGGCGCTACCAGCTCGCCATCGCGCCGTACATCGAGTCACCGTATCCGTCGACGATGGCCGGGCTCTACACCGAACCCGTCGGCCCGACGCCGAGCCCCATCGGGGGCGCGACCCCGTCCGTTCCGGCGGCAGGCGGGACTGCGAGCTACCCCGCGGGGACGGGCACCGAGCCGAGCGCCGTCAACGCGGGCGGGGTAACCCGTGACGTCCTCGGGTTTTCGGAGCCAGCCGTCGGGGGGCTCTTCGCCACCGCACAGTCCGAGCTCAACGCCGCGGCCGACGCGGGGCTGTACAACCAGATTGACACGCTGTTGTGGCAGGACCTGCCGACGCTGCCGCTCTTCCAGATGCCGTCAGCACTCGTGCGGCAGGCGAAGGTCGTCAACGTGGCCGACACGGCGACGCTCGCGGGGCCGATGTGGGACGCGCAGGACTGGGCGATCCAGCTGAGCCCGCCGCCGACGACGTCGACGACAACCCCGGGGAGCTAGGAGGTTCCGCGACCCGTGGTCGTGCCGGCGCCATCGGCGAAGCCGCGACCAGGGGTCGCGCTAGTGTTTCGTCCCTGGCGGGACACGTTGCCCGCCGCGTCGGAGTGGCGGAATAGGCAGACGCGCCAGCTTGAGGGGCTGGTGCCCGCAAGGGCGTAGGGGTTCAAGTCCCCTCTCCGACACCAACGAGACTCCTGTTCAGTTGCCAAGTCCTGGCAGTTGCCCTCGCCCGACGTGCTTCCCACTAGCTCTGATCGTTCACGAGACCGTGTGAGCTGACCGGCGCGTATCCGCGAAAAGGCCCTTCTTGCAGGGGAGACTGTTGTTGACAAAGCAACGTCCACCCCAACAAGAAGGGCACTTCCGAGATGGAAACTACCAGCGCGCGGTCGGTCGTCGTGGAACCCGGTGGAACGGGTGTCGTCGCTCACGTCGGGCTGCACTCTCTTTGTGCCTTCGCCGACCGGTTGGGCCTCGGTGATTCGCTCTCGTCCGCGATCCCCGTTCGCGGTGAGCGCTCTCCGCTGCACGACCGCGGCAAGGTGCTCGTGCACCAGATGGCGGTGCTCGCCGGCGGCGGCGAGAGCTGCGCGGACGTCGAGTACCTCCGCGCCGAGGAGACGCTGTTCGGGTTCGTCCCCTCGGACTCGACGGTGTGGCGCACCTTCCACGAGATCGCACCGACGACGCGCGCCGCGCTGAAGGTGTCGCTCGCCGAAGTGCGGGAGAAGGTCTGGCGTCGTTTGGCAGCGACGACTGGGACCGATCCCGTTGTGCTCGACATCGACGCCTCTCTCGTCGAGGTCCACAATGAGGGGAAGGAGGGCACCGGCCCGAACTACAAGGGCGGGTATGGCTTCCATCCGCTCCTTCTGTTCGCGGACGCGACGGGCGAGGCGCTGTCTTCGATGCTGCGCCCGGGCAACGCGGGGGCGAACACCGTCGCGGACCACCTCGTCGTTCTCGACGAGGGCGTCGCCCAGTTGCCAGACGAGATCGCATCGGGGCACCACCTCGACGACGAGCGCTCCCTCGTCGGTCGCGAGGTCGTGATCCGCTCGGACTCGGCCGGCTGCACCGAGGACTTCCTTTCCGGATGTCGGGCGCGCAACATCGGCTTTTCGGTCGTCGCGCGGCGAAACGCCCAGGTGGAGGCGGCGATCTTCGACGCGATCGGGATGGAAAAGTGCTGGGCCCCGGCGGTCCGCCAGGACGGAGAGCTGCGCGAAGGCGCGGCGGTGATCGAGCTCACCAGTCTGGTCGACCTGCCCGCCTATCCCGAGGGCACTCGCCTCATCGTCCGGCGTGAGCCGCTCCATCCCGGTGCGCAGCAGAGCCTCTTCCCCTCCTTGGAGTTCCGCTACTGGGGCTTCTACACCGACCAGGCCGGCGACCCCGTCGTCCTCGACGCCTTCATGCGCGCCCACGCGCACGTCGAGGAGCACATCTCGAGGCTGAAGGACTCCGGGCTCTGCCGCTTCCCGTTCTCGGATCTCGAGGCCAACAGAAACTGGCTCTTCGCCGTGTGCGCCGCAGCCGATCTCGTGCGCTGGTTCCAGCTGCTCTGCTTGGACGGTGACCTCCAGCTCGCCCGGCCGAAGGCGCTGCGGTGGTCGTTCTTCCACGCGCCGGGCCGCCTCGTCCGCTCGGCGCGTCGTGAGATCGTCCGCATCCTCGATGGCTGGCCGACGGCGGACGACCTCCTCGCCGCCTACCGGCGCATCGCGCTTCTCACCTGACCGCCTCCACCCCGACGCGTCGGGCATCGGGTGGTCCTGTCGCGTCCATCCGCCAGCCGGGAGCGATCTGCACCGGCGAAATGGCGAGCGACTCCACGGCTGAGTTGCCGAAATCAGCAAACCTCGGTCGAGGGTCCGTTGCTCAATGCGCGGACAACCTGTTCAGGCATTCTCGTGAACGATCGGAGCTAGTGTCCTGGACACGAATTGGACACGAACCTCGTGGCGTCCAGTGAATTGAACGCTTTGAACCGCCCCGGGTTTCATGACTGCTCTCCGGTTTGGGAAACCGCCACGAGGGCGGGTGTTCTCTGACGGTAGTAGGCGGCCTCGAACTCGGCTGGGGTGACGTAGGAGGCGTCGTCGGTGATCTCGCCGTGGAGGCGCCGGTGGTTGAACCAGTCGACGTAACCGAGGGTGGCGAACTCGACGTCGTCGAGGCCCCGCCACGGCCCTCTCGGGTAGATGAGCTCCCACTTGTAGAGGCCGTTGAAGCTCTCGGCCAGGGCGTTGTCGTAGCTGTCGCCGCGCGATCCGACCGAGGCGACGATGTCGTTCTCGGCCAGGCGCTCGGAGTAGCGAATCGCGAGATATTGCGACCCCCTGTCCGTGTGATGGATGAGGCCGGTGAGGTCGCCTCCGTCACGAGTTCGGTTCCAGATCGCCATCTCCAAGGCGTCGATGGCGAGCGAGGACCGGAGCGAGTTCGACAGCTGCCAGCCGACGACCAGACGGGAGAAGACGTCGACGATGAAGGCCGCGTAGACCCAGCCCGAGTGCGTCTTCACGTAGGTGAGGTCCGCGACCCAGAGCCGGTTCGGCGCCGGCGCCCGGAAGTTCCGCTCGACGAGGTCGGAGGGGCGGTGCTGGCGCTCGTCGGCATGCGTCGTCACCTTGTAGGCCCGACCCCGGCGCACGCCGGAGAGGCCGAGTTCCCGCATCAGGCGTTCGACCGTGCAGCGGGCGACGCGGAGGCCTTCCCGGTTGAGCTGGGCCCAGACCTTGTCGGCCCCGTAGACGTCGAGGTTCTGGGCATGGACGCGTGCGATCTCGCGCCGGAGCTCCCCGTCGCGCACGGACCGTCGCGACGGTCGTCGCTTCTTCGCCACCCAGTAGGTGTTCGGGGCGACCCTGCAGCCGTGCTCTCTCAGCACCGCACAGATCGGCTCGACCCCGAAACGGTCGCGGTGGGCGTCGATGTAGGCGACTATCTCAGCGATCGGCGGTCGAGCTCCGCCCCGAAGAAAGCCGCTGCAGACTTGAGGATCTCGTTCGCCCGCCGGAGCTCTTTGTTCTCACGCTGGAGCTCGCGGAGTTGCTGGCGCTCCTCGGTCGTGAGACCGGGTCGCTGCCCGGCGTCGGTCTCCGCCCGTCGCACCCAGATCCGCAGCGTCTCGTGGTTGACCCCGAGCTTGTCCGAGATCGACTCGATCGCCTTCCACTGCGACGGGTACTCGGCCTGGTGTTCGAAGACCATCCGAACCGCGCGGTCGCGCACCTCATCCGGGTAACGGCCATGTCGTCGTCGCTCTGCCATTGCTCCATCCTCTCAAGAGGTGGAGCAGTCTTGACTCGCGGAGTTGCTGGCGCTCGTCGGTCGTGAGACCGGGTCGCTGCCCGGCGTCGGTCTCCGCCCGTCGCACCCAGATCCGCAGCGTCTCGTGGTTGACCCCGAGCTTGTCCGAGATCGATTCGATCGCCCTCCACTGCGACTGGTACTCGGCCTGGTGTTCGAAGACCATCCGAACCGCGCGGTCGCGGACCTATCCGGGTAATGACCGTCGTCGTCGCTCTGCCATTGCTCCATCCTCTCAAGAGGTGGAGCAGTCACCAATCCCGGGGCGGTTCAGAGAGGCCATCGGTTGTGAGCTGGATGCGGTTGTTCTTGAAGTCGTGACTTGAGGTCCGCAAGGAACGTGTAGCAATCCGCAAGCGAGCGCTCGCCGACGAGCCATGACGGGACGAGCTTCGTGTCGCTGTCGATCGCGGTCCAGGGCCACACGTCGCCGTAGTCTGGGTTGTCCTCTTTGCCCTCAGGGACGTTCTTGGCCTTCGAGCCGACGAAGCTCCAAATCTCGTCGCATTCGACAACCTCGCAGGGGAAGTTGCGGAGAACCGCTGTCCGATACTCGGAGCAGGCTTGGCCGATGTT